>NZ_LWGG01001041.1:0-9459 GCF_001635365.1 Oleiphilus sp. HI0128
TAAAAGAAGTTGCATCACAAACTAATGATGCTGCGGGTGATGGAACAACGACTGCAACAGTTTTGGCTCAGTCTATCGTTAACGAAGGTTTGAAGGCTGTTGCTGCGGGTATGAACCCAATGGACCTGAAACGTGGCATCGACAAAGGTGTGCAAGTTGCAGTTCAAGCGGTTAAAGGCTTTGCTCGTCCATGTGAAGATACTAAAGCGATTGCTCAAGTAGGCACAATCTCAGCAAACAGCGATAGCTCTGTTGGTAGCATCATTGCTGAAGCGATGGAAAAAGTAGGTAAAGAAGGTGTTATCACTGTTGAAGAAGGTAGTGGCTTCGAAGATGAGCTAGCCGTTGTTGAAGGTATGCAGTTCGATCGTGGTTACTTATCACCTTACTTTATCAACAATCAGGACAATATGAGTGCAGAGCTTGAGAGCCCATTTATATTATTGGTTGATAAGAAGGTTTCTAACATTCGTGAGCTACTTCCTGTACTGGAAAGTGTTGCTAAAGCAAGCAAGCCATTATTGATCATTGCTGAAGATATCGAAGGCGAAGCGCTAGCGACTCTAGTTGTAAACAACATGCGTGGCATTGTTAAGGTGGCAGCGGTTAAGGCACCTGGCTTTGGCGATCGTCGTAAGGAAATGCTACAGGATATCGCTACTCTAACGGGTGGTACGGTTATTTCTGAAGAAGTTGGTTTGTCTCTAGAAACCGCAACAATTGATAACTTGGGTACAGCGAAGAGCGTTAACATCAGTAAAGAAAATACGACGATTATCGATGGTGCAGGTCAAGCTGCAGAAATCGAAGGGCGTGTTAACCAGATTCGTAAGCAAATCGAAGAAAGCAGTTCAGACTATGATCGTGAGAAGCTTCAAGAGCGTGTAGCTAAATTAGCTGGCGGTGTTGCGGTAATCAAAGTAGGTGCTGGTTCTGAAGTCGAGATGAAAGAGAAGAAGGCTCGTGTCGAAGATGCGCTTCACTCTACTCGTGCAGCCGTTGAAGAAGGTGTTGTTGCAGGTGGCGGCGTATCATTGATTCGTGCTCTACAAGCGATTGAAGATCTTCAAGGTGATAACGAAGATCAAAACGTTGGTATTAACTTGCTACGTCGCGCAATGGAAGCACCTATGCGTCAAATCGTTGAGAATGCCGGTGGCGAAGGTTCTGTCGTGACTGATAAGGTTAAGCAGGGCGAAGGTAGCTTTGGTTACAATGCTGCATCGGGTGAATATGGCGATATGTTGGAAATGGGTATTCTTGATCCGGCTAAGGTGACGCGTACAGCGCTTCAATCAGCAGGTTCTGTTGCTGGTTTGATGATCACTACTGAATGCATGGTTACCGATATCGTAGAAGAGGGTGCAGCAGCACCAGCTATGCCTGATATGGGTGGCATGGGTGGCATGGGTGGAATGATGTAATCCAGCCTTTCACGCTTTGTGATTAAGAAACCCGGCTTTTGCCGGGTTTCTTGCGTTTGGGGCTAAGTACTTGAGGCATGTCTCAAGAAAACCCTGCAAAGGTATGAAAAACCGTTAATAAAGGTAGATTTATCATATTAAATAGTCTGTAATTGGTCGCTTTTTAGAGCAGTAGGCTCCCTACCGGGCGGCTTAGGTATATAAGCATGATAGGTTCTCGGTAGTTTTCAGTATCTCTTGTACTGAAGTGGGTCAGATAATAGGACTTGGTCTTTACGCGTGTTGAAAAAAACAATTCTGTATCTTCTTGTTTTCTTATTGGCCTTTAGCGTTTTTGTGCTGGCTAAGGCTCCAGCGCGTGTGATTTGGGAGGGAGTTGTAGAGGCTGATCCTTCTGTAACTAATTCTCTTCGCTCTGTTGGTGTTTCGGTAAAAGGCATTGAGGGGACTATCTGGGATGGTCGTGCTTTGGTTCAGTATAAAGGCATTGCCTCAATAGTTGATTGGAATGTGAAATTATCTGAACTATATGCCTTATCACTTCCCGTTAAGCTTGATATTGATAGCCAAGCGGGCGAATTGGAGGCTGTGATTACGGTGGGCATGTCTGACATCGCTGTGACGGTTTCTCGTGGTGACCTAGACTTATCTATGCTAAGCCCAGCGCTGAGGGCGCAACGAGTCACCCTGGATGGTCAGCTATTGTTAAAGGATATACAGCTGCTAGCTGAAGATAATATGCTGCGATCAGCTGCAGGTATGATCTCGTGGTCTGGTGGCGATATTGCCTATCCTGCTCAACGCGCTATACATCAACGTAGCTTTCCTCCTTTTAGGGGGGTGATAGAAACTAGCGAAACTGGGGAAATAAAAGCAGGTGTTCGTGATAGTGGCGGATCGTTTGATGTCATTGAAGCGACGGTGAGCCCAGAGGGTGAAGCGCTAGTTAAAGTGAAAAGACGCTTATTGGATTTGGCTGATGAGCATTGGCCCCAAAACTCCAAAGAAGAAGATGTCGTGTTTAAAGTGAAAAAGAAAATTTATTAGGCTGGTGAATAATTTGATAACGCTAGGGTCAGGAACAATTGCTAGGATTCAGTCACTGTTGGCTGTGACTTTGCTTGTTTATGTCGCTTATCTGGGGGCTGGAGTGTTTTGGTATTCACTGGCTTCTTCGGATGAGCGCGCTTTAGTGTTGCCTCAGAATAAAGTTGTTACAGCTAAGAAAAGCCAGGGGCGAGATGCCAGGTTAGCTGACTATCATTTATTCGGACAAGTAGGAAAACAGGTAGTTAAAAAGCAGGATAAACCAAAAGAAGCGCCTAAGACCAGCTTAAGGTTAGCATTAAAAGGTGTTTTTATGTCAGAGCAGGCTGGCGCATCGGGTGCTATAGTAGAAGAGATTGGCAAGAAGGCGGATTACTATGGCATAGGTGATGCCCTACCAGGCAGGGCCACTTTGGAAGAGGTATATAGTGATCGTATTCTCTTGAGGCGTAACGGAAGGCTAGAAACTTTGGCTTTTGAAGAAAAGAAGAGCATCAAAGGCAGTAGCAGTTTTTCTAAGGTAACGCCGGTTAAAGCCCAGCCGAAAAGAAGAGCAAGGGTGGAATCAGTAGAAACGCCTCAGCAATTTATGGATGAGGCTGCAGAGCGCTTACAGGAAGATCCTGTCGCTGCATTGGGCTCAGTTGGGCTGAAAGCTTCTTCAGAGGGGTATGTTTACCAAGGTGGAAACCCAATGTTGTCGGGGCTAAATCTTAACAAGGGTGATGTGATACGCTCGGTGAATGGTCATAACCTTGGTGATATTCAGCGCGATAAAGAGTTAATGAAAAGTCTCTATGAGCAAGGTAGTTTGGAAGTAGAAGTGATGCGAGATGGCGCCAGCTTTTATATTAACTACCCTTTGAGATAAAAAAATTGCGGGCTCAAGCCCAGTAATGCAAATGACTTAAGTGTAAAGTGATTGTTATGAAGTCTACATTAGGAAAGAACATGTTCAGTATGGTCCGTCTCAGGTTGGTGCACTTGGTTGTTTGTGCCGCGCTGGTATTTAGCGGGAGTGCCTTCGGTGAGGAGCAAACCTGGAAGGTAAATCTGAAGGATGCGGATGTCAGAGCATTTGTTAGTCAGGTTGCCGATATAACAGGTTATAGCTTTGTTATTGACCCTCGAGTTAAGGGTAAGGTCACGGTTATTTCTAATGCTTCAATGAATAAATCTGCTGTTTACGAAATGTTTTTATCCGTCTTGGGGGTGCATGGCTTTGCAGCGATACCTGGCCAGGAAGTGATCAAGATTGTCAGACAAAATGATGCCAAGCAGAGTGCTCAGAACGATCGTTTTTTGAAAAAGGTACCATCAGAGCAAATCGTTACGCGGGTAATTCAGGTTAACAATGCTCGTGCTTTAGAGTTGGTTCCGATTCTTAGACCGATGGTGGCAAAATATGGACACCTTGCGGGTGTCGCAGCTGCCAATGCTTTGATTATTAGTGATCACCTGGCGAACATAAAACGAATTAGTAAGATTATTGATGAGCTGGATAGCCCTTCTAAATATGAACTTGAAGTTGTTCAGCTTAAAGAAGCATGGGTTGGTGATATGGTAAAGCTCTTAGAAGAGTTAGCACCTAGCGAGCTGAGTAAAGCTAAAGGAAAAAGTGGCGGCAATAAATTTAGTGTTGTTGCAGATCAGCGCAGCAATCGGCTTATCCTTCGAGGCGATGAGGCATTCCGGGAGAAAATGCGAGAGTTGATAGCCAAACTGGATCAACCTTCATCCACGGGTGGTAAAACCAAGGTAGTCCGACTTAAACATGCGGATGCTGGAGAGTTAGCTGAGTTGTTAAAGGGGCTAATGGGCGATATTAGTAGTGAGGGTGCTAAGGGTAAGGGTAAAAGCCAATCTTCAGAAGCGAGTGTTTATGCTGATGAAGGTTTGAATGCGCTGGTTATTAGAGCAGAACCTTCAGTGATTCAGGAGCTCGATGGTGTCATTGAGCAACTTGATGTTCGCCGAGCTCAGGTACTGATCGAGGCTGCGATAGTTGAAATTAAAGATGACCTGAATGACAAACTTGGTATTCAGTGGGCCTTGTATGATCAGGGTGCATCGGTTCCAGGTGTATTTACAAACTTCTCTGATGCGGGAATTGCGACGGCGAATGTATTGTCAGCGTTGATCGCGCAAGATAGCAGTGATGATGGTGATCTTAACGTCTCAGGTATTGGTGCGAGTGATGGTATTACCGCAGGTTTTGGGCGAACAAGTGAAAGTGGTGTAAGCTGGGGTGGCCTGATCCAGGCGCTTGAAGGTGATGCTAGCGCAAATGTTCTTTCTACACCTAAAGTGATAACCATGGATAATCAGGAGTCATCTATCATTGTTGGTGAGAATGTTCCAATTATCACAGGTCAGTCTACTTCTTCCGGTGCTGGAACGTCGGACCCGTTTACTACGATTGAGCGTCAGGATGTCGGTGTTAAGTTGATTGTGACGCCAAGTATCAGTGATGGCAATTTAGTTCGTTTGGAAATTGAACAGGAAATATCAGGCGTTTCTCCGTCAACGGCTGGAGCCGATATTATTACCTCGAAACGTCAGATTAAGACGAATGTTCTGGCTGATGATGGCGAGACTATTGTTCTGGGCGGCCTAATTCGTGATGACGAAACTTACCAAGAAAGCAAGGTTCCATTGCTGGGTGATATTCCCTGGTTAGGTGCTTTATTTAGAAGTACTCAGAAGGTTGTAAATAAGCAGAACTTGGTGGTATTCCTAAAACCAACGATTTTACGTGATAAAGCGGCCAATAAGGCTGTTGCCGTTGAGAAGTTTGATCAGCTATGGAATTTGAACTTGGCGATCAAGGAAAGCAATGGTGAAGATACTGAAGATTTAGTTAAACCTCAGCTTGATAGCGTATACCAAGGCATGCAGGTTAAGTAAAAGCCTTCAAAGGCTGAGTATTTATTTTCTTGAATAAAAAAGGGAGAGTCAGAGACTCTCCCTTTTTTGTTTTAAAGACTCTTGTTCAATAAACGGTGACACCCATTTCAATGAAACCTACTTTAAGGTCTTCGATATCGTAAGCAGTTAAGCCTAGGTATTCTAATATGTCATCTTGGCTATCTTCCCATTCCGGGTCGCTATCTTGTAGGCCAAGTACTTTGTAGTTTCCGCAAATATGCTCAGCCAGTTTAAGAACTGCCAGCAAGGTTTTCTGCTGCTGGTTTTTGCCGTCTTTAACTGCAAACACTTGCTTGGTGTTATGGTGTTCGGCAATAACTTGGCAGATATGCTCAGGGAGGTTCCATGACTTGGCGGTGAAATAACCGACGACACAGTGATTGGTGTTGAATTTTTCATTCTCTAAGTCAATGACTCGCTCATGCTGGCCGGAATAAGTTTTTTCCATGACGGTGATATAATCATCGAAGCGTGAAAGCATGAGAGGAATACCCGCATTATGGAACAAGCCTAATGCATAAGCTTCGTCTGGCGTGCGGTAGCCGACTTTTTTGGCAACCGCTGCGCAGACCATCGCTATGTCGTTTGCGGTATCCCAAAAAGAGGTTAATTCAATGATGGCTTCATCTGACATTTCACCTTTGATTGCCAGGCCATTCAAGATATTAATAACGGTATGAATACCCAGTAGTGATACCGCTTGCTCAATGGAGGTGATTTTATTTGCCAGACCATAAAATGGTGAATTAACAAATTTCAGCATGGTGCCGGATAAGCCAACATCCTTCGCGATTAAATTGGCTATTCGTTGAATATCCGGGGCCGGCATGATCTGTTCCATTTGTAAGTCCACAAGAATCTGGGGTTGTGGAGGTACATGAATGCCTTGAAGAATTTTTTTGACCTGGGCTTCGGTGAGTTGGTTGCTCATAATTTGCTGCTGCCTGTGACTTGCTTTATTACAAATACTGATAATTAACCTAGTAATTGTAGGATGAATTGAGAAATAAGCTAACGATGAGCAGAATAAAAATGGGCCTAAATCGGCTTGCTTGATATACTGCCGCCCAATTCAAGCTAACTAAAATATCGAGAGGTGTACGATGACTGACCAGCCTAAAACGCTTTGCCTGAATAAAGGGGCTGACAAGAGACTAAAACAGGGTCACCTCTGGATATATAGCAATGAGATTGATACCAAGCAAAGTCCCTTAAAACAGTTTGCGCCAGGCGAACAAGCTATTGTGGTCAACCAGGCGGGTAAAGCGATTGGCCGGGCTTTTATTTCTCCTGCATCACTCATCGCTGGTCGAATGATTAGCCGGGACCCTGCACAGGCAATGGACCAGTCTTTGCTCAGGCACAGGTTAAAGATCGCTTTGTCCCTCAGAGAGCAAGCCTTTGATGGGAATTCTTATCGCTTGGTTTATGGTGATAGTGATATGTTGCCTGGCCTGGTGATTGACCGCTTTAAAGACGTATTTGTTGTTCAGATTTCGAGTGCTGGAATGGAGTCTTTAAAGGATGAAATCGTTTCGGCACTTGAGAAGGTTTGTCGACCGAAAACGATTTTGTTTAAAAATAATGGCAAGATGAGATCTGCCGAGAATCTCGAGTCCTATGTTTCGCTTGCTATGGGAGAGGAGCTTGAAGACGCCGAACTGGAAGAGAACGGTGTTCGTTTTCTTGCACCAGTTATGAAGGGGCAAAAAACAGGCTGGTTTTATGATCACCGCATGAATCGGGCGCGCTTAAAAGACTATGTTAAAGGTAAGCGCGTGCTGGACTTGTATAGCTATGTGGGCGGTTGGGGAGTTCAAGCCGCTGCATTTGGGGCTGAGTCGGTTACCTGTGTAGATAGCTCTTCAATGGCGCTTGATTACGTTGAGAAGAATGCGGCACTAAATGACTTGTCTGACAAGGTAAGTTGTATTGAGGGTGATGTCTTTGACGTGTGCAAGCAGTTGAAGCTTGAAGGTGAGAAATTTGATGTTGTTATCGCTGATCCACCAGCATTTATTCCTAAGCGTAAGGACCAGAAAGCGGGTGAGATTGCTTATCAACGTTTGAATCAGCTTGCGATGCGCCTGCTAGAAAAAGATGGTTTACTGGTTTCTGCGTCGTGTTCTATGCACCTTTCGCGAGAAGCCTTGATGAAAGCTATTGCGGTAAGTGGCCAGACTTTGGAAAAGCGCTTACAAGTAATTGAGCAGGGCGGCCAAGGTGCAGATCACCCAATACTGCCAGTAATTCCGGAAACAGAATACCTGAAATCAATTTTCGTCAGAGTTTTGCCAGCATCGTAGTTTGATTAAATGAAAGTGCGATGCAGGGCTTAGTTTTGTCTCGTGCTTTCTAGTGTTTCAATGACGCGATTTGCAAGGCTTATTCTTGCGGCGATACTACTCTTGGTATCGTGCATAGCTTGCTTGCCGATCAGCATTTGAATTTGCCGACAGGCTTCGAGTTCTACTTCAGCAATTTGACGAAGTGATGCTCTGAGTTCTTCTTCAGGAATGGTGGCAAGTGCTGCTGGATAGTAGCCATCGAGCCTGTTCCAAGAAACGCTAAAAGCTTCGATATCTTGTTTGAGCAGTTTGCTTAGGAGTTTGAGGTATTTTGCTCTACGCTTGGCGCTTTGGTTCTGACTTTTGCTAGTGTTCTCGATTGAAAAGTCTGCAACGATTCTCGGGTTTCCACTCTCGCCAAAAAGCATAAACTCTAAAGCATGAAAGCCTAAGGCAACATAGGCAGAATCTCCGAGTAAATGCTCCTGATTAAGGCTATCCTTGGTCAATTCGATTTCAGAGTGAATTAAACCGCTTAGCGGGTAGCCTTGGACCTTATCTAAATAGCCAGGAATCAAAGGGTACTGATCAATGCGGTTGTGGTTCGTATGAACGAGTTCAGGAGAGCTGAGAGTCACATCCAAAACCGGATGTATGATGTTCAGGCTTTTTAGCCATTGTCTAAGAAGTCTAGTCGAGATATATGTATCGTGAGCTAGACTCCACTGCTGATGAGCTTCCTGTAGAGATTCTTTCGATGGCTGAGTCGTTAGTTTGTCGATAGAACTTTGTAGCTTAGCGGCTGCGTTGCTGGTTTCAGTAAGTAATCGATTACTCTCTTTAACCATTTGGTCGATCAAAGAGGTGGAGAGTGTTGCGATTTGACGGTTGCCAATATCTGACGATTGCTTGTTTATTGCTGAGCTTGTTTTGCTGGATGTGATATCTGGCGTTGAGGGTTCACTGCAGCCGAATAGCGCTAAACAACAGAAAGTGGTGAATAAGCCCCTGATCATGTCTTTTTTCTTAGCTTCTGAGAGTTTGTATTGGCCAGCCATTTTGTTCACTATATTCTCTTAAGGTGTCATCCGGGTCGATAGAGACTGGCGTGCTGACCAGCTTTAATAAAGGCAGGTCATTATGTGAATCGCTATAGAAAAAAGAACCTTTGAGTGTATGGTGATTCGTCTCTAACCACTCGTTCAAACGCGTAATTTTCCCTTCTTTAAAGCTGGGTGTGCCGCTTACCTTGCCTGTATATCGACCGTCGACTTGCTCGGGAAGGGTCGCTATCAGTGTATCAATGCCAAAAGCCTGAGCAATAGGCTCAGTAACAAAGTGGTTTGTGGCGGTAATAATCAGGAGAGTATCTCCGGCAGCTCTGTGTTTTTCAACAAGCTTGATTGCCTTATCAAGCATAAGTGGTTTGATTTTCTCCAGAAAAAACTCTTCTCGCCATTTCAGCAGTTGCTCTGTCGGATGTGCGGCGAGTGGGCGAAGCGCGAATGACAGGTATTTGAGGATGTCGAGTTCACCATTTTGGTAATCCAAAAGAAATTGATCATTGGCCTCTTTGTAAACTTGAGCGTCGACAATAGACTTTTCGACGAGAAATTCGCCCCAGGCATGGTCGCTATCACCCGCGATTAATGTGTTGTCTAAGTCGAAAATTGCCAGTGCCACTTATGTACTCCCCCGAGAGTGTTTTATGCTAAATAACGACCAATCACAAAGGGTCGATTTCGATGAATAGAAAATCATATCAGATCATC
>NZ_LWGG01001042.1:0-2052 GCF_001635365.1 Oleiphilus sp. HI0128
TTTACGTGGGCGGGTATGCCTGAACGTGCATATGTAGAAAAAACAGCAGCGGGCATTGTTGTCATACTGTCGATATTAATCACACTGAACGCTGCAGCTATTTACCTAAGGAAGAAGTATGAAATCAAGTGGTAATAACATAAAGATCGTCGCTGAAGACTTAAACCTTCACTATGGTGATCACCATGCTTTACATGGTATCAATATGCAGGTGCCAGAGAATAATATTACGGCCTTGATCGGGCCTTCGGGTTGCGGTAAATCGACATTTTTGCGCTGCCTAAACAGAATGAATGACCTGATCGACATCGTTGATATTGCCGGAAGAGTAGTCATTGATGGTAAGAATATATATGACAAAGACGTAGACGAAGTTTCGGTAAGAAAGCGTGTAGGAATGGTGTTTCAGCAGCCAAACCCTTTCCCAAAGTCTATCTACGAGAATGTTGCTTACGGACCAATTAAGCATAGCCAGGTTAAAAAGGGTAGTACCGAATGTGATGACTTAGTTGAGCGTTCTCTTATATCGGCAGGTCTGTGGAATGAAGTTAAAGACAAACTGCATTCCCCTGGTACGAGTTTGTCAGGTGGTCAGCAACAAAGACTTTGTATTGCCCGAACGATAGCGGTTAAGCCTGACGTTATACTAATGGACGAACCTACCTCAGCACTCGACCCGATCTCGACACAAAAAATCGAAGAGCTAATGCTTGAGCTAAAGAAAAGTTACACGATTGTAATTGTGACGCATAACATGCAACAAGCACATCGTACTGCCGACATGACTGCTCACTTCCACCTAGGGAAGCTAATGGAGTTTGACCAAACGACAAAAGTTTTTGAATCGCCAAGTAATCAGGTAACGCAGGATTATATCGGTGGGCGGTTTGGCTAACTGTTAGAAATAGCGCCGCATAAATGCAAAAAAGGCCAAGTAAAATATTTACTTGGCCTTTTTCGTTTAGCTTATTTAGCTAGAAAGCACTAGCCGCACTTGCTATCACCGCAGTTCAAGCAAGTCTGGCAACCATCCATAACGATCACCGACTTATTGTGGCACTTCTTACAAAGCGTCGCGTTAGCAGGGAATGGGTTATCTTCAGGTGGCTCTTCAGTGTTAACGTGAGTAGCGCTGCCTTCCTTTTCGAACTGGGCTTTCTTTTCAGCAAGAATCTGCTTTGTATGATCGCTCATTTCTTCAGACTTGATTAGACCGATAGTCTTCATGTGCTTCTCGACTACAGAGCTAATCTCGGCTACTAATGATGGCATATAGACGCCACCTTTCTTGTAGTAACCACCGTTCGGGTCATAAACTGAAGATAGCTCTTCGATCATGAAGGTGATGTCGCCACCTTTACGGAAGACGGCAGAGATAACGCGAGTTAAAGCGATTACCCACTGATAGTGTTCCATCGACTTAGAATTAATGAAGACTTCATAAGGTCGTCTAATTTCGTGGTCAGTATCTTCATTAAGAATGATGTCGTTAATAGTAATATATAACGCATGCTCAGATACGGGTGGTTTAATTTTATAAGTTGAGCCGAGAAGATAGTCTGGTCGTTTAATCGACTCATTCATCTCTACTGGAACAACCTTTGGCGTGTTGTCTACAACATGCGCTTTATCACCGGAGTTGTCTACTTGATAACCGACGATTTTCTTTTCAATTTTAATTGCCATAATTTTTTACCTATCAATCTGCTACATAGTGAAGGGTGCTTAGTGTATTGCTCACTATGTCTAGTATTTTCCGTAGGTACCTTCTTTCAATGCGTCGAATAAGTTCGCTGCTGAATGAATTTCACCGTCGTATTCTATTTCTTCGTTACCTTTCGCTTTTACTTTTGTACCATCTTCTAGCGTAAATTCGTAGATGGTGTTCTCAAGATCAGACTCTTTCACCAATACGCCCTGGAATGCTTCAGGGTTAAAGCGGAAAGTTGTGCATCCCTTCAAGCCTTTCTCGTACGCGTACATGTAGATATCCTTGAATTCCTCATATGGGAACTCTGTAGGAATATTTGCAGTCTTCGAGATTGACGAGTC
>NZ_LWGG01001043.1:0-2548 GCF_001635365.1 Oleiphilus sp. HI0128
TAATATTTTTAGCCACAGATAATTCGCTCTCAAGATTATAATAGTCCCAAGATAAGCCAATCGGTTTATACCAAATCAAATTCTCAGCAAGCTTTTTAGCGTAAGCATCTTTTAGCAAGGAGGAAGAGGCTGAAATAACGACCCGAGCTCTAGAAAAATCTTTGTCAAATGGAAGATCGCAGCTAGATAGAGATACACGGCAGATTAACATCAAAACTTTAAGCTTCAATCCAGCGAGTTTATCCGAAGGGTGAAACCTAACAAATATTGAACTGTCACTTTGTTTTGATAAATACCGAAATAGGGTTATCGTTTTTACAATATAGAATTGATGAGAAAAACAAACTAATACATCAATCGGTACTGCACTATATTCGGGCTGCAATGACTCTTGTTCCATTACAACTATATCCACCGAATCATTCACAGATAAACGTCTATAAATATCTCTGGTCTCATTGTCAAGCACATAGATACTATCAAACTGGTTGGACGGAAAACTATCCTTTACAGCACCATGTTGCACGTAAACGACCTTGATTCCTTTTACTTCCCTCAAAAGTAGGCTGATGATAAAAATATCTCCTGCATGATCATTTGATATACATACAGTGCCTACACCACGAGCCTTAATTTTAGATATCAACAAACGATTATAAAACACCATGCCACGCATATTGCAAGTAAAGTAGACCCCCTCTCGTTTGTCAGAAAGAAAGAACATAAAAGGAAATATGAATAATTTAGATGTCCACACAGCTAAACGAGCAGCATTAAACCAGATGGAAATATCGTATATATCCAAGGAGTCATGCTTCGTCTCAAGCTCCCCCTCTATACTTGACAGCGCTTTTCGCTGGTTATTTGTCGCATACACTGAAATCGTATCGGTTGAAATTCTAGACTTACGGCATGGATAGCGTAAAACCGCTAATAAACACCGAATAATCTCAATAATGAAACGTTTATAGCCATACAAAAAATGATATAGGTCACTACGCCCGTAACCTAAATATAATTCCTTTGAATAACGAATGCTTAGTTGTTCTAAGAGAAACTTTAACGTCACTAACCTGCAACTCTCTTTGCAATTGAAGGAGGAAGCTCAGTGTCGAACATGTATGCAGTCACCAAAACCCGTTCCCCTTCAGTAATTTCTGCCCCACGATGAATAAAAGATGTATTCACGAAAAATGGATTACACTTCTCTTTCAATACTGGTTTTAGCTTGAACCCTTTATGAGATAAGGCTGAAATTTTTTCGTTTGTAAATCTAAACTTATTCCTACGCAAGTAGTTAAGAATAATCACTAGTCGATCTTTCCAGACTGAACCAGAAGTAAATAATGTTAGAGGCCCGTTTTCAGTTTTAGTACAATCAGTTAAATACATGAATAACTTATATTGACTACGCACAGAGTCTACATGCCACCCACCACCACTGCCGTCTGGCGAGTTATCTGCAGTGATATGATTTACCATTAGCACAATATTTTTTGGCGAACGCCCCAACTCTCGTTGGTACGTATCTGAAGCTAGGAGCTTAAAATCATCAAAAATAGATGAATACCCTTCTTTAATGTTCCAAAACCTATTGTCTCCCTCAATAGTTGCGATATTTGAGCATTGCACACTCTTATCTCGGATATCCTTAACAACGCTATCTAGTTGCTCGCATTGGTAACAAACTTCATTCAAGCTTTTAAACATTTTCGTACATTCCATATTTTAAATATATACGCAAACAGTGTTGGTATTCTTACGATCACGATCAACCCAGACATAAGTACAATAGGCACGATGAGTAAATGCCCAAATAGAAAAGAAAAAAGCTCTATGCGAGTAAATATACGCGGTTTGTTTAAGTACCAAAATAACTTCTCTGAGTTCAGCATATTTGTCGCAGCCACCAAATTTATTGCAACAAAAACGACAAAACAAATTACATTTAAACTTTCTTGGAGTTCTGTTAACTGAGTACAAGCAACAGCATATACCAGAACTGAAATAAGTATTGTACCTGACATTGTCTTTAACTGAGGCCCAGACAAAAATTGAAACCTGTAGTTCTTATCTTTAACTATATTTGCCTTAAAGTTGCTCATATAGGTCATTTCAAAAAACATCAACGACAAAGACCCGATCTGCGCAATCAACGTATAAATCCACAGAGTCTCGTAGCTAATTAAAGCATACAAATAACGGTCACTTTGCTGATTAAATTTACTAACAAAAGATGATAAAAAATAGTTAGACTGGCGCAAATATTCCTTGTAAAAATTGCTACCAAACAAAATTTTCCCGTGGCGAGCACTGCCTTTCAATAACCCACCAGAAACGACTGACGTTATTAACGTTATTACGAAAAACACAACCATCCAATGACTTAAATCAACTTCTGGCTGAATAAGCACTCCCAGCGGTATTAAAATAATAAATAAAGACCTAAAAAAGTTATGCCTAGCCCACTTTTCTCGATTACCTTGATATAAGTAAACCCTAGATTCATCATGAACAATATGTTCACTTATTATGAAAAGGCCGATAA
>NZ_LWGG01001044.1:0-306 GCF_001635365.1 Oleiphilus sp. HI0128
GCTAATGATGGTGGTTTGTCAACACTTTCAAATAAAATCATTGAATCTATTTATTCANCTGCTGAACTTGATGAACAAATGTTGTTCCAATACTTGCTTATTGACGCTGTAACAACTGGTAAAATGCACGTTGAAGCCGTTGGATCAGATATGAAAGCTGTAGTTAAGAAAGCACGTGCCATTGCTAAAGACATGGAGTTTATTTCTCCTCGTTATAACATTGAGCGTGTTCACACTTACACTAAACTTGAAGATGCTTACATCTTGACAACTCCAGATATGGAAGCTGAACTTGATGTTGATTTG
>NZ_LWGG01001045.1:0-553 GCF_001635365.1 Oleiphilus sp. HI0128
TAAAAATATTTCGTTTTACAAAGGCGCGTCCAGCCGCTTGCGCAATTCCTTACGGTAGTTTCTAGGCGAAACCTTCATAAGTTTCTTAAAGACGCGCGAAAAATAAAGCGCATCATCATACCCGAGTTGGTAAGCAATATCAGAAATACTTATGTTTGTTTGCTCAAGTAAAGAACATGCCTGCTCGATCTTCATGTTCGAAAAGTGTTTTAGCGGTGAAATACCAGTCAACTCATGATAGCGCCTGGAGAAGTGGTATTTAGAAACACAGCTAACATCTGCAAGATCAGCAAGACTTAGTGACTTGCCAATATTTTGTTGCATAAAATCCTGTGTCTTTTCGACACTTATACCACCATACTTTTTTGCATCTTCCATCACTGTATGTGCTGTTGAAATCAAAAGATGGCTCAAGAGGCTACTAACGTAGATATAAGAATCCAGGGTAAAACTCGAGCGAGCAATACCAATGAGCTCCCGAAAGCGAGCTAATGTCTGAACGTCATGAGCTTTAACAACTGAGGTATCAGATGCCTTAAATAAATAGCGGTAA
>NZ_LWGG01001046.1:0-488 GCF_001635365.1 Oleiphilus sp. HI0128
CGAATTAACTTTGTTACCCCAGAGCAAAGGCACTTAGGTCTGGATGAAGAAATATTATCGAAGAGGGATGAGCTTTATCGCAAGATGAAAAGAAAGAACCAAATAAGGTGGTCAAAAGCTACGCGGAACTGGGAGAAAGTGGGTGACGTTAAGTTGAACCCGGAGAAGGAAAAACAAGCAGCTTAAATGCTCAGGCGACAACTACCTTGAAAAACGCCGATAAGGAGAAGTAATCATGAGCGACTTTTTTGAAATTGTTCTTATAGGCGTAGCATTTATACCTGTAGGTTTGATTCTCCTGTTTTTGTTTCTTGGGATACATGAATGTATAAAAAATCCAGAGGCTATAAAGGAAGCTTTTCCAAAAAAAACAAGAAATGAAGGGAATTGTTTGGCTAATGAAAGTCGAGAGTTTGGTGAATGGACGGCAGGAATTGATAACCCTATGCTTGATACTAAGTATGGGGATAGAGGTTTATGAGATAGGT
>NZ_LWGG01001047.1:0-624 GCF_001635365.1 Oleiphilus sp. HI0128
CTTTACCGGATTCCATAGGAACACACCACCGACGAAATCTCAGCAAATTAAAAAGTGCCTGAGAAACTTAAACAGTGGAGCGGAACAGTGGGAAACCGTGCCACACACCCTAGAACTTTAAACGAAGGAATGCTTAATAAGAACTGAGCACTCCTTGCCGAATATTGAGCTCTATACCTTTAGAGCCAAAAAAATTTAACGCTTTTATAAACGGCGCACGGCTTTATCGTGCGTCCAACGCAGGCCACGTCTCTTTGTGGCCGGAGTGATGTTTGATGAACTGGTTAGATGTTTTAGAACACCCAACTAGAACAACACCACGTTGTGTAGCCGAAGGCGGAACCTGAGTTCTTGACCTGTGGCTAGAATAATTAAGATGAAAACTTTACCGGACTCCCTAGGAACACGCCACCGACGAAGCCTCTACAAATTCAAATGTGCCTGAGAAGCTTAAACAGCGGAGCGGAACAGTTGGAAACCGTGCCACCTACCCTAAAAATTTAAACGGAGGAATGCTTAATAAGAACTGAGCATTCCCTGCCGAATATTGAGCCTTAAACCTAAAGGCAAAAAACATTTAACGCTTTTATAAACGGCGCACGGCTCTATCGTGCGTCAAACGCA
>NZ_LWGG01001048.1:0-6987 GCF_001635365.1 Oleiphilus sp. HI0128
TAAAGGTCAGAATACCAACGGTCTCATCGGTTGACTCTTCGTTATTCTCATTCACGCGAATACCGTTTTCCTTACCAGAAGTGTAATACTTACGCCCCTCACGGTAGGTAAAATATTTATCAGGATCTTCCATCTGATAGTTCCCTTCATTTTGGTAAGCAGGAACAAACTCGTCATCTTCTGCATAAGCCGACGCACTGGCAAATATCACCGAAAACAAAAAAGCTGACATCAACTTTACGACAACTGACTGTTTTAAACTTTTCATAAGACTCTCCTTCACTTTCACTCCCTACACCTAAACAAATTCAACGCAGATATCCTTCATTTACGTTTGTCCATTTATTGAGCAAATTTCAGTCAGACTATTAAATGATATCGAACACAAAAAATAAAGTGATTTAACAATCGATAACAATCTCAGTGTCTAAGTTGCGACACAGCTATCAATCAAATACGAAAAATTCTTAAGAAAATAACACTCAGCACACCAGCAAACACACCATAAACATGAACATCTGTCGCAACTGAACCACCAATTAGCTCTGCTACCTGCTCGCTAGCATCAGCAAAGTATTCGTAGACAACCTTAACCAATAAACCCAAAAACACTAGCACACGCAACCACAGTGGGTACAAGTGATCTTGATACAAAGCATAAACCAATAGACCGTATAAGCCTCCCGACAAGCCCACATAGACACTTAGACCCGGACTACAGAACCATATCATGACGCTAATAATAAGAAAGAAAGCGCAGAGCAAAGAAACAATACGCACCGCTCGCCCCAAGCCTGAAAAGGTAAACAACAAAACCCCAAGGAATAGAGCATTCAAACCGAGATGAAACCAACTCAGGTGATCAAAATGCCCCACCAGCAAGCGCCACCATTGCCCTTCAGCAATACGCTGCCGATCAAAGCTAAAATCAAACTGGCTATTTTCAAATAAAAAGGTGTCACTAAGCTCTATAGCAAACGAAGGAATAACAAATATGAGAAAAGTAATAGAAAGCTGCAATAAGTGCTTTCTAGAATCAGTATTTTCCATACCTAGAAGCAGACCTAAAGAGGTCTAAGGACAAGAGGGTTTAATAAATAAACCTGAACTTCTCTGGAATCCAGAGAAATGGGAAGTGAAAATGTTTTCCAAAAAGGCATTCGTCGACAAGAGTCTTTCTTCACCCTAAGCACAGACACGTCGCGCCCTTGCACTCTCATCCGAAAGTCTTCAGGCTTGGTGCAGCCATTGCTTTTTGCCTGGAAGGTGATCGCCTCGTTATCAAGAGACTGCAGCACTATCGGCTCCGGAACTTGATTTTCAGGGCCACCCGCTAACACACCCCCTGAAAGCATGAGCACACCAACAAACCGAACTAAAACCATACGTAACATCAATCTAACACTCAAATAAAGACTAAGGCGCAAGTTTTAAGAACCTACGACGATAAGTCAGCAATAGCAAACATAGACATATCAGTTGCCAAGCAATGGCGCCACCACTTGAATCAGACTTTTTATTGCTGTCACTTTCCTCTTGCTCTGCTTCAATTGCGGTAAAACTAATTGATGCAATTCGCGCATCGTCCCCCTCACCCAAACCAAGGCTAGCGCCTCGCTTTCTCGCCAACACCCACTCAACATAAGCGCCACCCTCAGGCAGCTCTATAACGACGTTCGAATAGCTACTTCCTACGACTAAATCTTGCTCAACACCGTCAACCACTTCAGTCGTTTGACGAACACCATCAATATAAACATCCAGATTCATCACATCAGAGCTTGATAGTAGCCAGTCAAAAGCAAGCGTTCCCGCCCGGGAAAAGCGTGAAGAGAAACGTGATATATCTTGCGTGTCTGGCATTTCCACCGCTAACTCACTATCCCCCACATTTCGCCATGTACTCGCTGACTCAAGGATAAAATCAATACCACTTCCAGCTATTTCCATATCGTTTTCCGGATATACTCTGGTAGATAAGCGATACCAATTAAATCCTTCATTTGTATATATTGCCGTCATTACAGCCGTTTTTTCACCATCCTGATCAAAGTCCAGCTTCAAATCCAACTCGCAGTTATCACCCAAATACAGCACGTCATTTGAACAACGATCACCGACAACCTGAAACCCGCTCACATCACCAGACCCAAATTGCATCCAGCTGATCTCAAAAGGCTGAACCAGATTACTAGTTAAATTCAAGGTATATTCATATGGATACCCTACAGTCATTTCCCCCAGATATTGAGCATTCAACACAACATCAGACCACTCTTTAACTCCCTCAAAATCATCCAAATAAGAAGCTACACGAGTATAAACTCCCGGGTACTGTGCCTGCCCGCACCCTTCACCAAAGCTCGTAACACCAACCTGAACCCAGTCACGATCCTCATTCTGCCAAAGCAAAGGGCCACCACTATCTCCTTGGCAAGAGTCTAAACCACCAGCTAGAACACCCGCACATATCATGTCGTCAGTCACCTCATCACCAATCTCGGCATAATTATCCTGGCAAGTCTCATGATTCATTAGCGTTACATCTGCTTCTTGAAGAACATCCGGGTAAGTCGCGACACTATCGTCTGGGTCTATATCCCCCCAACCGATAACGCGCAAGGAATCACCTTCAGCAATTTTGCGCATATCTGCCTCTGTCGCCAACGGAAGCGTCGGCACATCACTCACAGCCTCAGCAAGCTGAAACAATAAATAATCGCCATTCTCAGCCTCATTATATTCTATGAGATTAACGGCTCGAGCATTACTCTGCTCTGGCAAATCATATCCAGACGAGTTACTCAAATCATACGCACCAATAACCGCAACAATGCTATCCAAAGCCTCCCCGGCGTAGCAGTGAGATGCCGTTAATACATAGTATTCATCCACCAAGGTTGCACCACAAAAGTGCTCACCAGTATATTTATTTTGTAATGACACCATCCAAGGGTAATCCCTAAACTCAGCGTCAACACCACCAATAATCCTATTTTCCGCGCGAGCCCAACCTGAAGAAACAACGAGCATTACAATCACCACACTCATGGCACGATAGGTTTTCGATATACCTGCAGCGTTTCGACGAAAGAAAAATAGCACTGCCAAAAACACTAGCGCTAGTGGGTGGAATGCTCCACCACTAGACTTTGAATTGCTAGGACTTGTATCCTCAGCTACATCTGGGTTATCTGCTGTAAAATTAACCGACTTCAAATACAAGGTCTTGCCTTCATCCCCTAATGAACTTTCACTCGTAGAACGCCAAAGTTCTCCCCTAGCCATGCGCCACTCAACAGTATTGACCTGATCTTCAGGTAACACGATAGTCTCACGACCATAAGCCTCAGCCGGCTTATATTCACTAAGCTCTTCACCATTTATCCACAATGAGACATCCATTACACTCGTATCATCTACTTTCCAGTCAAAGCTCAATTGGCCGCTACCATCAACCTTACCAATCAACATCGTTTGCTCATATAGGGTGTAGTCTGACACTAATTCGGAAACAATATCTCCCTGTAAATCCCACTCATTCTGCTTCTCTATAAAGAAAAACACTCCCTCACCCACACTTGAGCTAAAATCAGCTTCCCCTATCACATTACCACTCAACTCAAACGAGTAGCTTTCCTCTTTACCCTCAACCCCTATCATCAAGGTAGCAAACTTGATACCAGGCGAAAGGAAGTTCATCCGAATATGGACCTCGCAACTCTCCCCCGGAGCTAACTCAGAGCCCTGGCAATCAGGCAAAGCACTATCTTCCATGCTGGTAATCGATAGCTCGGAAGGTGTATATTTTACCGTTCCTACACCACATTCATTGGTTTCAATCTCATCAACTTGAAGCTCAACACTATCAATTACAAAGCTATCAGCAGCACTATTTGTAAAGCTTAAAGAAAACCCATTAACCTCTTTTATTCTGTATTTTAAAGACTCATCCGAGCCACCACTACATACAGGGTTCTCACCATCCTCCAATATACTTGAAGTAACATTTTCAGGCAGAGAAAGCTTGTCTGGGGTCAAATCAACAGGGTTTATAATATTGTCCACCCACTCTTTAAACGCTGAAACCCGGGTAAAAACATCTGGATAATCCAGACTTCCACAAACAGAAGGAGCTATGCTTGCCACGCCGGCTTGAAACCATTCACCACCTGTTTGAAATAATAAAGGGCCGCCACTATCTTTTTCGCATAGACCTTGAAGCCCATCACCTGTCTCTTCGATATAACCTGCACAAATATGTTTACCGTCAATAGCATTACCATATATTGGTAAAAAGTCAGCTCCCAACGACGTTTCTAAATCGCCATTCAGGAAGGCTTTATTGCATTCGGTCTGGTTGAACAACGGTACATTCACTTCATGCAATACGCTTGGAAAGTCTTCGTTTATTGTGTCTTCACCGCCCCCACTAGAAATAAGATTGGGGTTGCCATCACGATCCCCCCATCCAACAATTGTTAGCAAATGACCTGCTTCGACACCTTTAAACATGGCTGAGCTAACTAATTCAAGAGGTGGATAAACACTCACATCAACCGCATCGGCCAACTCAAGCAACATCAAATCTCGACCTGACTCCACGCGACTAATCACCCCAATACGCCGCTCAGTTTCTTCAATTCGTGAGATATCATAATCTCCAACATAGACGGAAATTGCTTCAGCAGGCTCTTCATAGAAACAACGCGAAGCAGACATCACCCAACGTTCATGAATCAAGGTACCGCCACATTCATGCTCGCCAGTTGCCGAATTTCGGAGCGATACCATCCAAGGGTAATCACTCTCTACCTCAACTTCGTCGCCACCGACTATACGATTAGCTGAGAGAGCAGAGCTACTCGCAACACAAGCAAGCATGGCAAATAACATCACCCGAACAATACCGACATTGCGCCTAGCAACTAAAGCCTGACCACACATTGAAAGAAACATACCCTTAGCCATCCTGACCTCTATGGAACTCATAATCTTTATATATTGAACTGGACCTGTACTGCACAAGTAAAACGCTGAGAGATATAAAACAACTAAAATCATGCATCAGGAACACAGCAAAAAACTCCTCGAATTTTATCAGTCTTTTATAGCCAGCCCTATTGATTATAAAAACACTGTACAACTGCATTTAAATTTTGTGACGCTATAAACCTTTCTTATGGGAAGTTTCTACGAAATTTACCTTTTTCCAAAAACATTTACACAAGCTCTATAGATCAAGCCAGATCAAATCTAATCAAACTGCTGAGCATATGAGTCAATCGAAGCGTAAGGTTCAAGCACACCTTTTTGATTCATAGATAATATTTGATAAGGGTTAAACTTGTCTTGGTATTCCATACCCGGACTACCCAAGGGCATTGCAGGAACAATCAAACCAACTGAGCCAGCAGGTGGGTTTGATAAAAATTGTTTAATAAACTTCGCTGGAACATGTCCTTCGAACACGAAACCCTCTGACGACACAGCAGTATGACAGGAGCGAGCATTAGCAGGCAGCTGATAGAAATCTTTTATATGCGCCACCGAATCCTGGTTCACAACTATGGCCCACAAACCGCCCTGTTGAATATGATCCACCCACTCAGAACAACAAGAGCAACTCTTTGTTTTATAAACAGTCAAAGTTCTATCTGCTGCGCTCGATTCAGTACTAGACGAATCCTCTGATTGACCGCATGCACTCAAGATACCAAACGCCAGCATCATACTCAGTATCATAAAGCGCCGAACTAGCGAAACAGATCTCTCTCTATCTATTTGCATATCGCAATTACCTCACCCTTTTAATCTAGCTGCTATAGTTAAATTCTGAATAAAAAGATCGACCTATCAATAAAGGAATTCTTTCATGGTCAAATTTGTCCGTACGCCTGATGAACGCTTTAAAAACCTGCCGAACTATAGCTTTTCTGCTCACTATACCGACGTCGGTGGTTTGAGAATGCATTATATAGACGAAGGCCCGGGAAGTGCCGACCCAATACTCATGTTACATGGTGAACCCAGCTGGTCATACCTTTACCGCCACATGATCCCTATTTGCACTGCTGCGGGGCATCGAGTCATCGCTCCCGACTTAATTGGCTTTGGCAAGTCAGATAAGCCTGTCAATATTGAAGACTACTCCTATCAAAGCCATATGGACTGGCTCCTATCCTTAATCAACGCGCTTGATTTAAACAATATTACACTGGTCTGCCAAGACTGGGGTTCATTGCTCGGCCTTCGACTCGCGGCAGAAAATGAAGAGCGCTTCAAAGCAATTGTAGTCGGTAATGGCATGCTACCAACAGGTGAAGAAGACGTACCTTCCGCTTTTAAGATATGGAAAGCTTTTGCGCTTAATAGCCCCTGGTTCCCTATTGCAAAAATCGTAGAGATGGGGAGTTTTAAATCTTTTAGCAAAGACGAGCAGCGCGCTTACGATGCACCCTTTCCATCCAAGCAGTTCAAAGCAGGCACTCGGGCTTTTCCGGCTTTAGTACCAACAAGCCCGGACAACCCGGCAAGCAAAGCGAACAAGGCAGCGTGGGCGGTATTAGAAAAATGGCAAAAGCCTTTCGTTACCGCATTCAGCAATGGAGACCCTATAACACGAGGCGGTGATAAGTATATGCGTAAGAAGATTCCTGGTGCAAAGGGAATGAAACACGTAAAACTTAAAGGCGGCCACTTTCTTCAAGAAGATTCAGGAGCCGAATTTGCGCAAGTCGTCAATAACCTACTAACAGAGATAGATCATCATATAATCCCAGCCTCATAGAGAGTTTTTCTTAGGCAATAAAAAACCCGACTAAAAAGTCGGGTCAAAATCACAACAAATACTTCAAAGAAAAATAATGAAACCTATTCCGGGTCAGAGGGCCTGAATCACTTCCCCGTACTTCAATGTTTGTAGAATACGACATTAAAAACGTGATGTATGTATCACTTTTCTTTCATTATGTAACAATTGTTTTC
>NZ_LWGG01001049.1:0-450 GCF_001635365.1 Oleiphilus sp. HI0128
TATCCATAATAATCACCAATTAAATGTACGGAATTACCGTACAATATAAATTAAAAGCCTTAACAAGGCAATCAAAGAACGCCCACAAAGGGCCGTGGGCTGGACTCGTTTCACTCGCCTCTGCATAAGGCGTTAGTTTTTTTTGATTTCGAGTGATACTATAGTGATACATTTTAATATAAGGTGTCACTATGAGAACTGAAGTCGTTACTACATTAAAGAGACAAGCAACGAAACTGCTTGCAGATCTGCATGAGTCAAAAGAACCTATTCTTATAACTGAACATGGCCAGCCATCAGCCTATTTGGTTGATGTGGCTGATTATGAGTTGATGGTAGATCGGATGAAAATCCTGGAAGGTATCGCGAAAGGCGAACAGGCAATCCGTGAAGGTCGAACAATGGACATGTCGCAAGCTAAAGAGAAGATGAGTAAATGGCTCAAATAAT
>NZ_LWGG01001050.1:0-6884 GCF_001635365.1 Oleiphilus sp. HI0128
CCTGCCTTCAATGTTGAGCAGCGGTTTATTAGCACAAAAACTATCCGCGACAATTAGAAAACGCTGGTTCCGCTCTTCTGCCGGAGCAATGATGACTTTATTCGGCTTATGGTCTTTGCCAGTCATCCAGAAAACAGTTTACCAGCTATTAAACGCTTAGCTAAGAAGCCCAATGATAAATTTCTGAAAAAGGCTCAAAGAAACTTTCATATTGTTTATACGCAGAGACGGCATCCTGATTTATTTCCCGCCTAATTTGAACATGACTCGCCGTTCTACTTAGCAACTTATCTTCTTTATGAAAATCCAAACACTGTTCTCCCCAAGGCAAGTCGCAAAACGCCATAAGCGCCTTGGATTCAGCTTCCGGATCACACACTAATTCCTCATATTTAACTGTTGTCACACGTTGAGGGTAGGCATTCTTTGTCCGATCCATTGCTACTAAACAATTATCCACATACTTGAATATATTATTTAAGTCATGAGCCCAGGGTAATACAGACATGTTATTTCGCATAATAGAAACAATCGAAGCGAGTGGAGCTCGATCACAATAAACCACCTTCGCTCTCGGCATCACCTTCATAATGAAATCGATTAGGAATATGTTTTCTAGAGACTTATCAGTAAAACGTTTTACGTCGCTTGATGAATCTTCCGGCAATAAGCCATGTCGCATATAAGAAGATTCGAGCTGACTAACGAAAGCTTCCCAAAAGTTTTGTCCACCACTTTGATAAGCAACGGCTAATGCCTCAATAACGGACCCGGTTTCTTCACCTTTGCCAACATTCTGAGGCCCATGACAAATGATATTTTCCAACAAGGTTGAACCACAACGTGGCACACCAATAATAAAAACAGGTTCGAGATTAGCAAGTCGAGAAGTAAAATGTGCAGAATCAGGTGGCGTCAACTGAGGCAATGCCTGCAGATAAAACTCGGTACTTCTCGGAAATTGAGTAATCGAACTGTAAATTCGATGCGCAGCGACAAGATGCTCCATCTCAACTAGCGGCTCACCTTGCTTTTTAGCAAAATTTGCCAACAACCATTGATAATAAAAGCGATTGTCTCCCTCTAAAGTAGCCTCATCAACATCGATTAAGCGTTGATACAATTCGGGGTGAAGACTCTCTGCATCCAATTGAACAAGGCGATATGCAAACGACAGGTTTTCAGGGAAGTCTTCCGAACCTTTATTCAATACATCTTTAGCGACAGCCAACTGTCCGTGATCAACATGTAGTTTTGCAGCATTCAGATATAAACCTTCACTTTTCAATCCGTATTCAATTGCACTCAAATAAACTGATTGTGCTTCTTCAAAACGTAATAGTTGGTACAACAATTTACCTAATTGCATGCGATAACTTAAATTTTCAGGTTTCTTCCCAACACATGCTTTCAGACATTCAACCGCACGTTCAAATTCCTTAGCCTTTACCAAGACCTCGGCATATTTTCCTGATAATTCAATATCATCTTGTACTGAAAGATAAGCTTCGAAAACCTTTGCTGACTCAACAATCATTCCCATATCAGCATAAAGACCCGCTAGTTCCAATACAAAAGTCCTATTGAGGGGCTCGGCTTGGTACACATGCAGCAGGTGTTGTTTCGCTGCTTGATTATCATTTTGTTGGCGAGCAATCGTCCCTAAAGAATAGTGAGCATCACAGTTCTGCGGATCGATCGAAAGAATCTTATTATAGCAACGACGAGCTCGAGAGAGTCTTTCAGACTGTATATACTCGTTAGCCTGCTGCATTAAGGTTTGTATTTCCGACTCGCTCATATTCCTGCCTTTCGATTTCTTATTAAAATGTAATCCCGAGATGTATTCCAACGCAGCGAGAAGACTCGCGTTAGTTTAACGTGGCATAACCTCAACGATCTGAACCATATCATCCTCTTTAGTTCGGGATGAAGAAATAGATTGCTCTAAATCAAACTCATACTCTTTACGTTCACCACTGCGATCAATTGCTAGTGTTTCGAAATCAAAAAGCTGGGTATCCGCTAACTGGGAAGGCGATACATTCTGTAAGGCTGTGAAAATTGACTCAATTCTTGAAGGGTGTTCTTTTTCCCATTGAATAAGCATTTTCTTAATGGATTGACGCTGGAGATTTTCTTGCGAACCACAAAGATTGCACGGAATGATCGGGTAAGCCTTCACCAGAGCAAACTGCTCAATATCTTTCTCACGACAATAAGCCAGCGGCCTAATCACGACATTTCGCTTGTCATCAGAAAGCAGTTTAGGTGGCATAGCTGACAACCTTGAACCATGAAACATGTTCAGAAACATGGTCTCAACGATGTCATCTTTATGATGGCCTAAAGCTATCTTATTCGCTTTAATCTCCTCAGCAAAGGAGTATAAAGTACCACGACGTAAACGTGAGCACAGGCCACAGGTTGTCTTGCCTTCTGGTATCTTGGACTTAACGATGGAGTAAGTATCTCGATCAATAATATAATATTCAATATCAAGTGATTCCAGATACTTAGGAAGGACATGGTCAGGAAAACCTGGCTGTTTCTGGTCAAGGTTTACGGCGACTAGGTCGAAACTGATCGGAGCACTCTTTTGCAGACTCATCAGAATGTCTAGCATGGTGTAGCTGTCTTTTCCGCCCGACAAGCAAACCATAATACGATCACCGTCTTCGATCATATTAAAGTCGGCAATGGCCTTACCCATGCCACTGCGCAAGCGCTTTTGAAGCTTGTTAAACTCGTATTTCTCTGAACCTGCTAAGCTCTGCATAACCCTACAACCTGACAACGACAACATTAAAGGCGCGCATTATAGCGAATTTACGGCTTTAACCCAAAGCCCGGTCTAACAAACGTTTAGCAGCGGATATTTTTTTAAACTGTTCCCCGCAGCCCCCCTTATCAGGGTGATGAATTTGAGCAAGCTTACGATACTGAAGCTTAACCTGCCTTTGGTCAGCATTAGCAGGCAAATCTAATACACTTAGCGCAGCATGCCGATCATCATTTGCCAGAAACTTACGCCAAAACTTATCGAGCAGGTCGTTTACTTCATCTTCTTCTGTTTCAAAATAGTGGCTAATATCAAGGTAATATGCCTTAACCGAATCATAAGATGATAATTCGGAAACTCCTTCTGCAAAGGGTCTTCTAGATATATTTATCAGATTGATGTCGAGAAAAAAACGCTGCTCATCTAGATAAGTGTTTTGTAGCGTGTAAAGGGCGTGTTTTAACAGAAAGTGGGCACGAAAAAGGTCTTTACTCTGACTTATATTGAACTCGGAAAACGGCTCTTGCTGAATGCATTTTAGATGTTGAATAAGCTCAATTTCTTTAACGCTAGCATGATCATCAAGATAGTTATCTATCCCCTTGATAATATCTAACAAGACATCCAAGCTAGTGAGCCTTCTTGCCTAAACGGCTTCGAGGAGGGGCGATGCCTACACCGTTCTTTTCTTTCTGCTTCACTTCATACATTGCCCGATCAGCAGACTTCAAAATATCGGCCGTTTTTTCACCATTATCAGGGTACATACTAATACCTATACTACCACCAACGGTGACCGTTAAACCGGCAACCTGTAAAGGTCTTTCCAGGTTAAACAGTACCTTTTCGGCGACTTGCCGAGCATGCGCGTTGGATTCACAATCATGCAATATCAACACAAACTCATCGCCACCAATTCGAGCTAATACATCCGCTTCTCTGACGGCCATTTTGATGCGCTGTACAACTTCACACAACACGACATCACCCACTTCATGGCCATATTGATCATTCACGATTTTAAAATCATCCAAATCAATAAACAGTACCGCAACACGCTCCTTTCTTCGCTTAGCTAATGCGATCGCTTCTTCCAGTTTTTCAAAGAACAAAGTCCGGTTACCTATCCCCGTTAAGGCATCAGAATGAGCAAGTTCTTTTAACTTATTCTCTAATGCCTTACGCTCGGTAATATCATTAGCCATGGCAACAACCCGCCCAGGTTGCAAGACTGCGTAGTGCCATTCACATAGAACAAGCTTATTCCTATTGGTCCGACTCCAACCCTCAGCAACCTTAACCTCTCGCCGATCAAACAGGTTCGCAATCATTCTACGAAACTTGTTCTGGTCTCCTAAGGGCACCACATAATCGTAAACAGATTGGCCAATGATATCTTCTGAAGCCCAAGCAAAAATTTGTTCTGCCTGATGATTCCATTCAATGATTTTGCCCTGACTATCCATAATCACCATTGCAGTGGGCGTATTATCAACCACAGTTCTAAGCCAAGAAGTGCGTTTATCCAAACGACGGTTCAAGCGCCAAACGTAAGCGAGAAAGCTCAGCAATATAATCGTAATCAGTGAGGCACCAAGCCCCCAACGTTTCACCAAGTCGGCACTAACCCCTTCCTCACTCCTGTAAAGAAAGTCGTCAAGCGAATAATCTGCAGACAGGCTGCCTTGCTCGACATAAACCTTGGCAATATGGTGCCAGCGTTTACTCGTCATATAGCCTGGGGAGATTAGCTCACTTTCTAGCAAGTCTTTCATCTTCTCTGCTTCAAACATTAAATGCGCTTTTGTATGTCGCTGGCTGTAGCGTTCATAGATCAGGTCTACAATTTCTGAGGGGTGATCCATAGCATATCGCCAGCCTTTAAAACTGGCTCGCCTAAATGCTGCAACCCGTTTAGGGTGGTGTTTGAGTTCATGAATCGTAGTAAAAAGGTTGTCACCATAAAAATCGACCCCGGAATCTTTTGGTCGAAACAGCGTGTACGGCTCTCCCAAACGCTCAAACTCAAACACTTCATCAGTGGTATAAACAGACATAGCTGCAACCCTACCCGCCATCACATCTGAAGTATTAAAACTGTGCTTAACAATTTTGAGCGTATCACGCGATAAACCTTCTTTGGAAAGATAAGCCATTAACTCAGCCGAGTTGGCTTCAATCATAATAGGTTTGTTGCGTAGGTCTTGTACTTGCTGAATGTTTGAGTATAAGTTGCTCTCAGGCAAACTGGCGGAGCTTAACAAAGCAAGAGGAGAATGTTGGAATATAACCCCTAAAACGACAACAGGCTTAAAGTGGTTGTGTAAAAGCAGCAACTCACTGGTGCCAACTCCAAATTCAGCCTCACCATTAACGACGACTTCAATAGGGTCCATCTCTGGCTCGGCTTCCCGAATGGCGACATCCAAACCTTCTTCAGCGTAAAAACCTTTTTCCAGCGCCGCATAATAACCCGCAAATTGAAACTGATGTTTCCATTTGAGCTGTAGAGTTACACTTTCGCTGGACAAAGCATAGGGCACAGATGCCACCAACAAAGTCAGACTGAAAATCCAATTCTTAATCACATAGAAGCTCCTGCCTCTCGCCTCTTAGCACTGAAGGGCTATTACTATATTGTTCACTTCTCGACAATTTCCTAATATTATGCGCGACAATAGTGAAAACTACTATCCTTAAAGTCTAGCATTCAACTATCACTGACGCTTAATTTTGTTCAGTTTTTACGCGTCCGACGGCATCTAACCAGCCGCTATAGAGTTTTTTTGCATCTTCTGGACAAATATCAGGTGAAAAACGTTTATCAAGATGCCACATATCTGCAATCGTCTCGACGCTTTCAAATAAACCGGCCTTTAAACCAGCCAAGTATGCCGCACCTAATGCCGTGGTCTCGACAATTTCAGGCCGGTCAACCGAAACATTCAGAAGGTCAGATAGAAACTGTACAACCCAGTCATTGACCACCATGCCTCCATCTACTCTTAAAGTGTTTACTTGCGCACCATCTTTCTCCATCGCGTGGAGCAGATCCCTTGTCTGATAACACACTGACTGTAGGCCAGCTGTGACGATTTCTTCTATCCCCGTATCTCGAGTTAAACCGAACAAAGCACCTCGTGCATTCGGATCCCAATAAGGCGCACCTAAGCCAGTAAAGGCTGGTACCAGATAAACCGAATTGTCATAACCAACCTTCTTGGCCATCGCCACCGTTTCACTAGCATGAGAGATAAACTTTAAGCCATCACGCAACCATTGCACTGCCGCTCCTGCAACAAAGATGCTGCCCTCCAGAGCGTATGTCACTTCAGAATTCAGACGGTAGGCAACAGTAGTCAGTAAACGATTATTGGAGCGTAGTGGCTTCGCACCCGTATTGGCAATCATAAAGCAACCTGTTCCATAAGTGCTTTTGATCATGCCTGGCGTAAAGCAAGCCTGCCCTACCAAGGCGGACTGCTGATCACCTATCATACCGTAGACAGGCATAGAGATACCGAAAAGCTCAGCCTCGGTGTCACCAAACTCATCACTGCTATCCTTGACCTCAGGCAACAACTGTTCCGGGACATCAAAAATCTGTAACAGTTCTTTATCCCACTCTTGTGTATGTATATTGAACAAGGAAGTTCGAGAGGCGTTCGTGGCGTCACTGGCATGCGACCGACCACCGGTTAAGCGCCATAGCAGGAAAGTATCGACAGTTCCAAACGCCAAGTCCCCTTCGCGAGCTCGTTCATCAGCATCATCGACATTATCAAGAATCCAACGAATCTTACTCGCTGAGAAGTATGGGTCTACCAACAAGCCAGTCTTTTCAGAAATAGTATCTTCCAAGCCTTTATCTTTCAGGCTCTGGCAAAACTCAGAGGTTCGGCGATCCTGCCAAACAATTGCCGGATAGATTGCCTTTCCTGTCTTTCTATCCCAAACAATCGTCGTCTCCCGCTGATTGGTAATACCGATCCCCATTACCTGGTCGGATTCAAGATCTAATTTGGCAAGAACTTGCTTGATTACGCTGACAGTCGTACTCCATATTTCTTCTGGATCATGTTCGACCCATCCATCGTTTGGA
>NZ_LWGG01001051.1:0-4425 GCF_001635365.1 Oleiphilus sp. HI0128
CATCTGCAATACCAAGGGGGTAAATATTTCGGTAGCACGCGCCGTTCTTAATGGCTATCGCCACGCTCTATTCCCACTTTCATATCAATAATTCGTTTACCGATAAACTTATTCCCCGAGGCCTCCGCTGCAATCGCCAAAGCATGAGTAATCGGCATGCCGGAAGCGAGCATCATGGCAAAGTTTCGGGTAAATCGTGATAAGGCGATCTGTTCAAATAAAACCCCTACTATTGGAAAGCCGAGTTTTTTCCTATCCCAAATATAATTGCCATTCTCCGTCGCCACCCACTGTTTAAAGGCATATATTCCCGCAAAAATAAGACCGATAATCAGCCACCAGTAAGCCAAACAAAACTCAGAGGTCGCCACAAGTATCTGAGTCGGTAGCGGCAGGTCTGCACCAAATTTGGCAAAGACACTGGCAAATTTTGGAATAACGAACAAGTTAACAATAAACAAGGCGATGAAGATCGCAGAAATAACCATGGTTGGATAGCGAGTCGCTTGCTTGATACGTTTACGTGTATCACGCTCCATTTCCAGGCTCTCACTTAATCGTTTAAAGGCTTCCTCAAGTTGACCTGTATTTTCACCTACGTGAATCATACTAATAAACAAATCAGAAAAGACCTTGGGGTGGGCCTGCATGCATGAAGCTAAATTCACACCTGACTCTAGGCGCTGAGAAACATCAAAGAGTGTCTCGCGAAGCACTTCTGACTTGGTTGAATCCGCCAAGCCTTTCATTGCACGTATAATAGGAATACCGGCGCGAGCCAAAGCATTCATTTGCCGACAAAAAATAATCAGCTCATCAAGCGTCACTTTGGGTTTGATCAGCTGTATATTTATACTGCCCAAACTTTTTGACGCTTCCTGCAGCTCACTGATTTGAACCGGAGTAATACCTTTTTTAAGCAGCTCATTGGCAGCAGCTGACTCTGAAGCTATCTCCAGTTCACCGCTAACCTGGGCCCCTTTTGCATCACGCCCCTTGTATTGAAATCGAGCCATTAACCCTGCCACCCTTCAAGTAAGTTACTCATCGAGTTCATCCAGGTCTATTTCCAGCTCATCGTCCAAGCTTGCCCCCAATTCATCAAGGGTTGCAGAAATTCTGAAGACCTCATCAATCGTCGTAATACCCTGACGCGCATACTCTAAGGCGCACCGATCCAAGGGCTCGTAATAAGCATTCATCTTGGCAGCTTCAGCAAAGGCATCCGGGTCTGCACGACGAAGCGCCCCCAAAGTACGATCATCCATTTCTAGCCACTCGTAAATACCTACTCGCCCTTTATAGCCGGTATCACTGCACTGGTAACAGCCGCTTCCAACAGTGAAATTATCTGGTAGGATTTCACCTTCAGCGACCATACTACCTAGCCAGATTCTCTCCTGTTCCGTTGGGTGATACTCGGTCGCACAGTTCGGGCATACCCGTCTGATAAGACGCTGGGCCAGCACCCCGCCCAAAGAACTCGCTACCAAATAAGGCTCTGCGCCCATATCAATCAAACGCATGGCACTGCCAATCGCGTCATTGGTATGCAAGGTCGACATCACCATATGACCTGTCATTGCCGCCCGCAAGCCAATTTCTGCGGTCTCTTGGTCTCGCATCTCACCAACCAAAACAATATCCGGGTCTTGACGCAAACAGGCCCTAAGTACGGTAGAAAAATTCAATCCCACCTTTGGGTTAACCTGTACCTGAGTAATTCGCGGAAGACGATATTCAACCGGATCTTCTGCGGTAATAATTTTTACTTCTGGTTTGTTCAATTCAGATAGCGCGCCATACAAAGTGGTCGTTTTACCACTCCCCGTCGGCCCGGTTACCAGTACCAGTCCATGCGGACGTGTCACTGCGATTCTAAAACGCTCGAGTATTTTGGGGGGCATACCTACCTTGTCCAGCCCCAGAATACCTTCGGTCTGATCAAGAAGACGCATCACCACGGACTCGCCATATTGCGTAGGCATCGTCGATAGACGCACATCCACTGACCGCGCCTTAACCCTAACGTTAAAGCGTCCATCTTGAGGAATTCTTTTTTCGGATATATTTAAGCCCGACATCAACTTCAAACGCAGTACCAGGGCGGCATTGATTCGTGTCTCTTTCATCACCTGCTCTTGCAGAATGCCATCTATACGCTGCCTGATTCGTACCACACTTTCGTCTGGTTCAATATGTATATCAGATGCTCTCGCCTGCACCGCATCTTCAAAAATAGATTGCAGCAGTTTTACAACCGGTGCTTCACTGTCATCTCCGGTCGTGGTTAACTCAGCCAAGTCGAAAGCATCATCTTCCAACTCTTCTTCAAGCTCTCCAGCCAAGTGAGATATTTCTTCTGTTTTACGATAAACCATGTCAATGGTCGTCAAGAGCTCGCTTTCACGAACAACCGCTAGACGTAAAGGCTGGTTGACCGCTCGACCAATCTCATCGAAGGCCATAAGATCCATCGGGTCGGCCATGCCGACTAACAACTCTCCCTGCTGTTCATCTAAGACTATCGCTCTGAAACGTCGTGCTAATGTCTCCGGCAGCTTATTAACCAGGTCGTTATTAAACTGGTAATGACGAAGGTGAACAAATGGCACTTCCAACTGCTGAGACAGTAAATTCAGAAGTTTGTCTTCATCAACATAACCAAGATCGATCAGCGCTTTACCGAGCTTCCTTCCGGTCTTTTTCTGCTCCGATAGGGCCGTCATTAGCTGATCTTCGGTAATAACACCGTTTTGTATCAGCAAGTCACCAATTCGAATTTTCTTTTTCGGTTCACTCATATCTTCACTCAATTACTTTACCGAGGACAGGGCTGTCAGCCGCTGACCGATATAACTCTCTAGCGCACGATTCAAACCAGGCAGGGTCATCGCCTGTTGATAAGCAAATACAGCCTGCCGCCCTTGTTTAAGCTGGTCTGCCGCAATCCCCAAACCAGCCCACCAGTCTGCAACCGTGTCGTTGCTCTGTATAAGCTGACTGTATTGTTCAAACGCTTTGCCTGATTGCCCATTTCGTTGGTATAGCGATGCCATCAATGCAAAGTACTCTGGCATCTTGTCAATATCTGGCAAGGACTGCTCTAGTAAAGCAACGGCGAGCTCAGGCTCCCCTTGCATCAACATCCATCGCGCTTTAACTTGTCTCAGGTCTGGGCTCAATGGCTTACCCGCCCGGCCCAGCAGGCCCGACAGCTCGTTGAAGCGCTGGTCTTGCAGTAAGCGATTTGCCAAAACGCTGAGCGTTTTATCGACAGTCTTGTTCTCGGCAACAAAAGCCTGCATTAAAGCATAAGCTTCTGCTGGCTTACCTATTTCAAATAATGAAATAGCATCTGATGCCATTTTTAAATCAAGTGCAGAGGGAGACAAAACAACACCAAGCGGCTTGGCCTTGGTTTTCGCTTTTGTCTGCAAATTTGGCTCAGCATCAGCTCCCTTGCTAACAGTACTCTTATCAACTTTTGGCTGAGTCACAATATTATCGCTAGCCTTTTTGACTTCACGACTCTCTTTTGCCACAACAGATTTCGTTGCTTTGCTTTCTTCCACGACACTTGTTCGCGCTTTTTTCTCAACAATAGCCGAGGCAACCGGCTCCACTCTTTTCTTTTCTTTTAGCGCAGATTCTTGCAAAACCTGAGTCTGTTTCGTCGCTACAGCAGGTTCGAGTAATTTAGGCCCGGCTATCTGCTTTTCATTTACTGTCTGCTCTTCGACAGGCATTGTCGGCGCTTGCTGTGAAAGCCCTGCTTCCGATTGAACCGCCCGCTCACTATTATTGTCTCTATCTCCAGAGACAACAGTGCTTTCCTCAGTCGACATAAGAATATAAGCAAACAAGCTCGCCACCAGAATGACCAAGACGACCAAAATAAGATCTTTCTGCTTAAAGCTACTTTGTTTGGGCTCGATCATGCTTTCTCGAGACACGCCCGTATCTAGGGAACCGGTTTGCTCAGGGGCTTTACGCTTCTCCAGATCCCTAAGCATATCATTGACTAAACTCATGAAAGCGCTCCAGGTAGAGGCATAGATCGCCACCAGGGTTTATGTGCGCTTTCCGTATCTTTAATCGCTGCTTTCATATGCTTCGCGGTCACTAGGTTTACACCCTCACCAAAGGCGCCCATCAGCGCCTTATGGCATAAAATATTTACCAAGCGAGGAATACCTTTGGATGCACTCACTAATAGTGAAATTGCTTTTGCTTCAAACAAACGACCACCGCTGTATCCTGCCAGGATCATTCGATGAGAAATATATTGTTCGACACCCTCCCTATCGAGCGGGCGAATTTCATGCTGAAACGTTATTCTTTGCTGCAGCTGTCGAAGACTTTTGCTATTCAACATTTCATCCAATTCTGGCTGACCAAAGAGTACAACCTGCATCAGTTTTG
>NZ_LWGG01001052.1:0-14495 GCF_001635365.1 Oleiphilus sp. HI0128
AGGCAAATGCATAGAGGTGTTGCAAAGCTAGAGCTGGACGAATACGGAAATGTCGTTGATGTATTTATCTTCTTGCAGAGTGGTCTCCCTGCTTTGGATGACTCGGTTGTTCGTGCAATTCGAGCCGTAAAGCGCTTTGACGTCCCAAAAAATACGATTATCGCCGAGCGATACAGCCACTTACGGTTTCACTTTAGTTCCATTGAGTTGGAGAGAGATAAAATGCCATTTGAAGTGGATCAATCCCATATTAAAGACGAGAGTGATTAGATGCACGTAAGATCAAAGGTTATTGAACGCAATTCAGAACAGTTTTCCCAGTGCAGAAAGTTGATTATTTTTGGTCCACCCCCTGGTGATCCTCTTGAGTATTTAAATCCTGAAAAGGTAATTACCTTTGATTATCGAGTATATCGGTCTTTAAAAAACTCTCTTGGTAACAAAGTCTTATTTAGTTTGGGTAATGAAGGTCTTGAGGCTTGTGATGCGGTGATCATTCACATCCCAAAAGCAAAGGCAGAGTTGGACCTTATCTTGGCCTATGTTACGCCTCTGTTGTGTCAAGGTGGTGATATCTATCTCGTGGGTGAGAAAAAAGCCGGAATTGCTAGTGCGGCTAAGAAGTTAAGCTCATATAGCAGTGATGCTAGCAAGATTGATTCAGCTAAACACTGTCAATTGTGGCATGCAAGCCTAGATCAAAAAGTCGAGCCGTTTAGCTTAAAAGATTGGATGACATCATTTGATGTTGAGGTGAATGACATATCCTTAAAAGTGGCTGCTATACCAGGTGTGTTTAGTATCGGTGAGCTCGATGAGGGTACTGAGCTACTACTGGCGAATATGTTTACCCGTCTAGAGGGGCGAGTATTGGACTTTGGTTGTGGTAGTGGCGTACTAGGGTGTTATACAAAACTGCTCAATCCAGGTATTAAGCTGGAAATGGTTGATATTAATTTGTTGGCCCTAAAGTGCGCTGAAGAAACTGCGCGGCTAAATAACATAGATGTAGATATTTACCCCAGTGATGGCTGGGCTGAGGTAAAAGGTAGGGTTAACGCCTTAGTGACGAACCCGCCATTCCATCAAGGTGTAGATACTGAATACACAACTACTGAGGGGTTTATTAAAGGTGCCAAAGATAAATTGACAAAGCACGCACCTTTTCTTTTAGTTGCGAATTCTTTTCTTAAATATGCATCGATTATTGAGGCGAGCATGGGGCGCTGCGATGTATTGGCTGAAACCACTAAGTTTCGTGTGTATAAGGCCTTTCGCTGAAGCTTGAATTATTTATAAGCAAAAAAAAGCCCTTGCATTGCAAGGGCGAGTCCACTCTAGCTTTACGCTAGCGATAAAAACCTGAAAAAATGAATTGCGTTCATTGGGTTAGATAATACTTCTTAGAATTAGAATGTTCATACTAAAATTTGAACTGGCTCACAAATATGTTTTATTGACTATTACTTGCCCTGCTTCTAAAGCATAAACCATTGGTGCATGTAACGGTATGTGATATTTTACATATATATGTGACTGTTGGTCGGCTTATAAATATTACTATAGCTTATCGACTTGAGCACAAGGAATACTGAATAGGTGGAGATTCCACCTAACCCTCAGGAGTACTCATGAAGACGGGTAGGGCTGTAATAGCCAAAAATAACAAGAATATATTCAAGCAAATTCCTGTAGCTGCTAAAAGCTGTGCTTTAGTGGTGGGCCTTACGTCGCCGTGCGCGTTTGCTGAGTTACAATTCCTTGACGATAGCTCATTATCTAACGTTACGGGTAAAGCTGGTTTGACTATTGATATAGAAACAAGGGTACATATCGGCGAGTTCGAATATGTAGATGCTGGTTCTATGTATACGAAAGATTACTCCTTGACTGGAATCGGTGGCGGCTTAGTAGACAACCTTCGCGCAAAAATTGACGTGACAGATGGTAACGAAACATTGGCAACAGGGTTTTCCGATGTTGCGCTCCTGGCCACTGCTGGTTTTTTTGATACGAGTGAAACTGATGTTGCCTGGGCTATCAATGAGTATGCTGATGGTGCTGGTGGGTTTGGGAAGCAGTACGGCGATGGCGATGTGCTTATTCACGTTACGTCACAAGACCTTGGGTTCAGTGATGCCGTCCTCACTGGCAATACTCCACCTCCACCGTCTACGCACGCATCAAATCTTGATAATTATAAAAATGCTGTTGATCTACATATTCAGGAAGCCGAGTTTGGTATACGTGCTTCAGACGGCAGTGTTGAGACTGCCTTAAGCAAGAATTTCTCAGTGGAAGCTTACCTAGGTTATTTAGATATAGTTATTAAAAACCAAGGAAATGACTTTCATGATACGACCGGCAATTCTTCGAATGGTAAGCCAAGAAATATATTGCTAGCTGATTCATATCTGGGGATCGATGCGAAATTTCGTGTAGAAGATTTGGATATTGATAGTACGAACAATGCGACCAATACAATCATACCTCGCTCAGTAACAAACCCTTATTTAACACTGCGTGATATGAGAATTCATAATGAACGTGGGAATGATACGCTTGGTAGTTTTGGCTTTGCAAGTGTTCAAAGTAAGTTGGCTGCAGCGCAACACATCATCCATAAAGATGGGGATGCTTTGATTCATGTTGATGGCCAAGCAATCTACGATATAAACGTTGCGTGGGATTGGGATCTACCCCATGTCTCTTTCGGAGATACAGGTCAAAGCATCGGTTCTGTCTACTTTACTGATTTCCATATCTCGGATACTTCACTCGTCATTTCGGCACATTAGAATATTTGCTTGATACGATTAGACCTAAAGCCAGCATTTAAGCTGGCTTTTTTGTGCTCATGAATCGCTCCACGGTATCAACGATGGTCTGAGTTTGAGGGTCAATTTCTAGGTTCACTGCATCATCTACCTTGAGTTCACCAAAGGTTGTTACCTCTAGTGTTTCAGGTATTAGATGAACGCTAAAGGACTCATTAGATACTTCGCCTAGTGTTAGACTGCAGCCATTTAATCCGGCAAAGCCTTTAGGTAGGAGGTATTTTTGGAGATTTTCGGGTGTTGTGAAATAAACTGTATGGACATCGTTAGCTGAGTCAATTTTACATATTTCAACGCTGCAATGGATATGCCCAGACATTAGATGGCCGCCTATCTCATCACCAATAGCCGCGGCTCGCTCAAAGTTAACTTGGTCGCTTTCTTGTAGCGAGCCAAGGTTTGTTAGTTTAAGTGTCTCGAGCATTACGTCGAAGTTCGCCCAGTTTTGCTCAAGATCAAAGGCGGTAGCGGTCAGACAAGTGCCGTTAATTGCAATACTTGCGCCTTTACTTATGTTTTTCAATGCGCCATCAGGAAAACCTATTTTTAATGTTTTTAGATTGTCTGTACCTGAAATTTCAAGAATGCTTGCTTTACCTTGAACGATGCCTGTGAACATAATTCCTTAAACTCTCATTTTAATATGGCTAGTGTTTGTGAGGAGGCGTTTGTCGAATTAGTGCGAGAGTGTTTCAGTGAGTGGCCACGATAAAGTGGCACTGTATTACTCGAAATAGCATTTCTGGCCTATTACTCGATCGCGCCCAGCTTCCTTTGCTTTATACAGGCATTGATCGGCAATATCCAATAGTTTAATCGCGTGCTTGATTGTGTCTGTAGTAGGGGTGGCGTTGGATACACCAATGCTCACAGTTAAAAAGGTTGAAATGCCCGAATCCAAAAACTCGTTTTCTTTGAACTGCTCACGTATGCGCTCGGCAAGTCGCATAGCACCGTCTAATGTCGTATTGGGTAGAAGCACTGCTATTTCTTCACCGCCATAGCGTGCGACGGTATCCGAAGGTCGATGGATAACTGCTTTTATCAGCTCGGCAGAGCGAGTTAGACAGTAGTCACCATACAAATGTCCGTATTTATCATTAAGGACCTTAAAGTGATCTATATCGATCATAATAACTGAAAAGCTGAGGCTGTCCCTCGCAGCACGGTGAATTTCTTTCTTAAAGGTCTTATCGAAATAGTAGCGATTCTTTAGACTAGTAAGGCCGTCAGTTACGCTTAGTTCCTTAAGCTGCGTATTCGCTTCTTCGAGCGCTTCGGTGCGTGATTTAACGATTTTATCTAAATCCTGATTCATTTTGATTTGCGCATCGAGTAGTGCATCTTGAGCTTCAACTCGCAAGTCTTTTTCATAATTTAACCTGTCAGCGAATGCGATAGAGAGAAGTGTCAGCTCGATTAGAGTGCCAAGGGATAATGCGTTTTCATTGAAAATATTTGGTTCTATAATTCGGTTATTTTCTAATAGGAAAATAATGACCGCACCTAAATAGCTAAACCAGGCCAAAGCAAAATAACGAGCAGTTTTAATCCCTTTTAGCCAGTATTTCACACCAAGGTAAAAGCCGGTCATTACCATAAAGCTTACAGCGATAAATGTACTTTTTAATGCGAAGCTATAAGAAATTAAGAAGCCGGATAGTACCGTCAATATGAAAGTCAGAATTAGAAGCTTTATCAGTACAAGGTCTCGCTTAGAGCTTATGTAGTCGATACCAATAAAATTCTTAATAAATGTTATCGCACTAATGCCGGTAAAAGCGGCAGAAAATACAACAGCGTGGTAATTAAATAGGGGGTAGTTTGGCCATAGATATTGAAAAGCGAGACCAGAAAGCACTAACTGGATGATTGCGCATGAGCTTAGGTATATTAAATAGTAAAGATAGCCTTTATCCTTTACGGTGAGATAAATAAAGCTATTGTAAAAAAGCATAATCAGGATTGCGCCGAAATATATCCCGGATAGAAGACTAAAAGATATGTTTTGCTTACTTAACTCATTTTGGGTAACGATTGAGAGCGGGAGTTGCAATACACCTTCTGACTGTATGTTTAGATATACGTCAAGCTCTGTATGGTTTTCTGGAATACTAAAAACAAAAGTAGGTAAATCTACCTTTCGGCTTTTAAATGGTAAGTGGTCGCCGGTATTGACTTGTTTGACGATGCGGCCGTCATTGACAAAATAAATCGATACACGGTCGTGATGAGGGTAATCTAATTTAACAAAATACTGTTGGTCGATATGAAAGCGCTGTTTGTGTAGCTTAAAGCGGAACCAGTAAGGCGCGTTCGTCTGCCCAAAGTGCTGAATGTGCTCGGTATTTTTTGTCCATTTATTTTTATCTATTGCTAGCACATCATTGATGCTTGCCGAAAAGGAACTGTCCAAGTAGTAATCTAGATAAGGTAGTGCATTAACTTCATCTACTATTTTGCTTACCTTAATTGTTTCGTACTGCGATGACGTGCTTTGTGCTAAGGATGGCTTAGAAATCGCGAGACTGACCCACAGCCCAATAGTGGCAATAAGCAAGATAAGCCATGCCATTTGAGAGCGTTCAGGAAGTAGGTCTATCTTTCTGTGAATGCTCATGCTCTGCTCAGAGTCCGATGTGCGTAGTTAGCTAGTGATTGGTGTGTAGTTGTTAGTATAGTGGATGTCTGAGAAATAGTTTCTAGAAAGCCATAAAAAACGCCGGATTTATAACAAATATGATAACCGGCGCAACTTGAATTTTGTCTAGTTTAGTTTTTAGGTCTGTCTATTGTTGCGAGTAAGGGCGAGGGTGCCTTGCGTTTTTAATAGCCCAGAATCTAAGCAAAGATGATAAGTAAGAGGCTATAATTACTAAAGTTGTTCAGATGGCATCCGATAAACTATAGCAACACCAAAGGGAAATCTTAGTGACTGCGCAACAAACAAACAATGCGGATACAAGCAAAACTGCATCTCTTGATAGCTTGTTAAATGATATCGATCAAAATAATGGCTTGGCCTCTGGTGATGACGCAGAGGAAAATAGCAGGCGCAAGACTCCCGATCGACGGCATACAAGCAAAAAACCTCGAGGAACTGTTGAGCGTCGTTTAGAAGACGACCGACGCCAAAAGAAAAGTATTGTTGATAACGCGCGAGAGCGTATTCTTGCACAAAAGGCCGAATTAAAACTGCAGCAACATAGGAAGAAGATATTACTTGCAGGCTGTGAGCCTGTAATGGGCTTGAACTATGATCACCTCGCAATGGACGATTACCCCGATAACACCTTGGTAGCCGAAGCTCGGAGAGATAGAGATTACTGGGTACTTATATGTGCTATTTTCGCGTCCTTGTTTGTATTTAGTTTGTTAGGTTTGCTTGATGCCTGGGTTGGTGGTGTTGGTTGTGGTATGGCTTTTCTATCTGCTTTTTTTGCATTCTCTCCTATGCGGAAGTTCTTTTTCTCTCGTCCACATTTACATGAGTTGCTAGCTAAAAGAAAGGTGATCGAATACGGAGCTTTACACCATATTCAGTACCTTGAAGGCACTGACGGGCTCGCATGGCGTTGCCAAAAATTGACAAAATTCAACCCGAACTTATCCAAGAGCCTCTTTAACGGTATATATCGTTACTCTAAAGATCGATCACTGCTAAACTATATGCAAAACAAAAAGACAATTCGTCTGTATTTGTTATTAATGGTTGAAGCTCAAAAGGCCTATAAACGCTTGGAAAAAGAATATCTAGAGAGCCATTTTAAGCATCTTGACCAAGGCTGGGATGACAGAATTGATGAGCTTGAAGCTAGCAAACTTGAACAATCGTTAAATAAGTCGGTAGGCGAGCCTGAGCAGAATCTAAAATCTTGACTTTAAGCTAGATCAAACGTATGTTTCAAACATCTGTTTGGAATATATATACTAAAAGAATTATATGGCTTATACCGAGACTGTTAACCGAATACTTGATGCTGCCGAGGTTCTCTTTGCTGAAAAGGGCTTCTCAGAAACTTCACTAAGAATGATTACGGGCAAAGCCGGTGTCAACTTAGCGGCGGTTAACTATCATTTTGGTTCAAAAAATGCGCTTATCCAGGCAGTGTTTAATCGCTTTCTTGCACCGCTAAATGAGTTAATGGTTGAAGGTCTGCGCGAGAATAACTGGGACAATGAAGGTTGCACACCAAGTATAGAAGATGTTCTAAGGTTGTACACGAGTAGTCTGTTAAAGATACCTACACGCAATAAAAATGGTGTTTCTATATTTATGCGAATGCTTGGCCTTGCTTATACTCAATCACAAGGTCATTTGCGTAAATACTTAGAAGACGAGTATGCAAAAACTTTCTGGCCTTTCTTAAATCTGCTTAAGGATATTACGCCAGAGCTATCGACGGCTGAGCGTTTCTGGAGAACTCAATTTGTTATCGGTGCAACAGCCTTTACAATGTCCAGTATTCAGCAGTTATCTGACATTCTGTCGAATAAGCCGGATTCTGAGGTGGATACAGAAAAAGTCGTTAATTACCTTGTGCCATTTCTAGCAGCCGGATTGAGCGCAGCTCCTGTTAACTGATTTTCTGCTCGCTGCTCATGACATAGGGAGTGTGAAGTGAATGCCGTTTGAACCAGGACTTAGACGCTCGTTAGAGAGTGAATTTTCCCTTTGTCAGCCCAGAATCGAAGTTAATGTAAAGTTACAGCAGCTGACTTTGTTTAATGAAAACAAAGTGGCTCGTTTTAGTGTGTCCACCGCCCTTAACGGAGTTGGACAGTTTAGCGATTCAGGTTGTACGCCTTTAGGTTATCACTATATTCGCGCTAAAATTGGTGCCAATTCTCCTATTAATACGGTCTTTGCCGGGCGTCGCCCAACAGGTGAGATCTACTCAGCTAAGCTTGCAAATAATTTCCCCGAACGAGACTGGATTCTGACGCGCATTATGTGGTTAAGCGGACTTGAGCCTGGCTATAACCGCTTGGCTAAAGTTGATAGTATGAGGCGCTATATTTACATTCATGGCACCCCTGACTCTGAACCAATGGGGCAGCCTTTGTCTCATGGCTGTATTCGGATGCGTAACAAAGATGTAATGGATTTATTTTCTCGTGTTTGTGTCGGGACGCGTGTTTTAATTAAAGAATAGTTTCTTTGATAGAGTAATAGTGAATATGAAGGAAAACAATATTGGCCCGCTGATGCTTGATGTGGCAGGGACTGAGTTGAATGAAGAAGAAAAACAGGTCTTATCTAGTCCGGTTGTTGGGGGAGTTATTCTCTTCTCAAGAAATTACCTGAACCCTGGTCAATTGACTAAGCTAATCTCGGAGATCCGGGAGTGCTCAAGCAATCTTATTATCGCCGTTGATCACGAAGGTGGACGCGTTCAGCGATTTCGCGAAGGGTTCACGCGAATACCGCCAATGAGGTCTCTTGACCGGGTTTATCAAGAGGATAAAGCGCAGGGCTTAAAGCAAGCTTTTGATCTGGGTTGGTTAATCGCGGCAGAGCTAATTGCATTTGATATTGATATCAGCTTTACGCCAGTATTAGATCGCGACCATGGTGTTTCTGAAGTAATCGGCGATAGAGCATTTTCCTGCGATCTTGAGACGATTACTGCTTTATCTTCATCGCTGGTTTCAGGTATGAAAGAAGCAGGCATGGCTTCTACAGGGAAGCATTTTCCTGGTCATGGAGCGGTTGTTGCTGATTCACATCATGAGATCCCGGAAGACAATCGTAGTCTAGAGCAGATCATGCAAAATGATACGATTGTTTTTGAGCGCTTAATCCCATTAGGGCTTGATGCATTGATGCCTGCTCATGTCATTTATAGCCAGGTAGATAATCAACCCGCTGGCTTTTCCAATGTTTGGATGCAGGATATTCTGCGAGGAAAGTTTGGATTTGAGGGGGTTATATTTAGTGATGACTTGTCAATGGAAGGTGCTAGTGTTGCAGGCAGCTATGTCGCGCGTGCAGATGCGGCTTTGTCTGCTGGTTGTGATATGGTGCTTGTCTGTAACAATCCAGATGCTGCGCAAGAAGTGAGGCTGCATTTGGAATCTTTGCTGCAGCAAGGTGATCTAACCGTCGATAATCAAAGACTCAAACGAATGCGCTACCAAGCAAGCAAAAAACTAAGTATCGAAGATGTTAAGGCATCTGAGGTATGGAAGACCTATAACAAATAGCATCTTAATAAAAATTAGGGGTGGGGTAGTATGAATTGGAATATTTTGAATACCTTCTTATTAAATAGCGGGCTCGAAAACTTGCTTGTTCGTCAAGTTGTCGAGATTTCGATTATTCTATTGCTAACCGGTTTGATTAGTTTCTTATCTAAAGTATTCCTTAAGCGCGTTGAAGCGCAGTTTCTTAAAACGCGTAACTTGTGGGATGACACTTTACTTCATTCTTCACGATCACCGATAGCTTTGGTTATTTGGTTACTCGGTTTGTCCTGGATTGCTTATAGTGTTCAGCGTCAATCAGGTGTTGACCTTTCAGTATTTATTAGTAATACGCAACAAATAATCATCGTTTTTTGCCTGGTGTGGTTTGTTGTCCGATTTATTTCGGGCGGCGAGAAGATCGTTGTTTGTGGCGAAAAGATGAAGCAGCCAATGGATGAAACAACAGTTTCGGCTATTGGTAAGTTATTGCGTGCAATTGTTATTATTATTGGCGTATTAGTCGTGCTACAGACCATGGGTTATAGCATGAGTGGTGTCCTAGCGTTTGGTGGTGTCGGTGGTCTCGCCGTGGGCTTTGCTGCAAAGGATCTGTTGGCCAATTTTTTTGGTGGCTTAATGATCTACCTGGATCGACCTTTCAAGGTTGGCGATTGGGTTCGCTCACCCGATAAGGAAATTGAAGGTACTGTAATTAAAATTGGCTGGCGCTTAACCACCATAAAAACCTTCGATAAACGGCCATTGTATGTGCCAAACTCTGTATTTACGAACATATCAGTTCAAAACCCGTCACGTATGAGCCATAGAAGAGTCTATGAAACGATTGGTATTCGATACGATGATGCCGCCGCGCTGCCTCGTATTATTAGCAATGTTAAGGCTATGCTATTGCAGCACCCTGAAATTGATACCACACAAACCCTTATCGTAAACTTTAATGCCTACGCGGCGTCATCCTTGGACTTCTTTATCTACACCTTCACCAAAACAACTGATTGGATTAAATATCATGAAGTTAAGCAGGATGTCTTAATTCGTGTTTACGACATTATTGCAGCCGAGAATGCAGAGATTGCTTTTCCAACCTCTACTTTGCATATGCCAGAGGCCTTACGCATTGAAGGTGAGATAAAAGGGCAATCGCCACAAGACTAATAAGATGATGACTCAATTGGTTAATGACTAGCCTTGAGCTTTAAGTGGGAATTTATATGTTAGGAATTATCGGTGGAACAGGCTTTGGTTCAATGTCGGGTGCTGAGCTTGTAGAGCAGCTATGGCCAAGTACGCCTTTCGGAGAAACCAGTGGCCCAGTTGTGATAAGTGCACTAAACGGGCTTAAGTTTGCGTTCATGGCGCGTCACGGTAATCCTCACCGTATTCCTCCTCATTTGATAAATTATCGTGCCAACCTCTTTGCCATGAAGCAAGCAGGTGTCGATAGAATTATCGCAATTAACGCGGTAGGCGGAATTCATGAAAAGCTCGGCCCGGGTAATCTTTCCATTCCAGACCAAATTATTGATTACACTTATGGGCGTGAACACACTATATATGATGGCATTCATTGCGAAACTGTTGATCATATCGACTTCACCAAGCCGTACTCTGAAACATTGAGAGCAAAACTTCTTCGCTCAGCAAGCGCGGTGTCATTTGATGTCTTGGATGGTGGAGTTTACGGTGCTACTCAGGGGCCGAGATTAGAGTCATCAGCTGAAATACTTCGTTGTAAGGCTGAAGGCTGCGATATGGTCGGAATGACGGGCATGCCTGAAGCTGCGCTAGCAAGAGAATTGGAGTTGGACTATGCCTGTATTGCCTTGAGTGCGAATTGGGCAGCAGGTTTGTCAGATACGCCTATTACAATGGCAGATATAAAAGAGGCAGTTTCGAAAGCGTCAGCACGCGTAAGCGAGCTGATTTTTCAAGATCTGGGAAGTTTATAGTCGAGCAATTAAGCAGCGGGTTCTGTTAGCTGACAATGTGTGTCACACAAATCCCGCTGCTGCAGTTAAGAGGTGGTATTCGGGAATGTTTGTTAGCTTGCTTTCTTAGTTAGTTGGTTTTGATACATTTCTCGAATTTGCTCTGCTGAGTACTTGTCTACAGTTATGTGGTTAAATTCAACTAGGTGTAATGCAGGGGAGCTTGGTAGTTCTTGATCAATTAACTCGGTGCCATTCGAATTTCTTGGCGCTGTATTTTGTTTCGCTAAACGACTTGCTTCTTTAGATGCTTTTGTTGTCATATCAAACCTTCCAGAGAGAAAACTTCTTAAGCGGTACATATAAAATATAAACTACCTTGGCTGGGATTTCACTTAATTTTATTCATAGCCTTAGACTATTAAGTTCTGATTGATAATAAGTATAAGCCCTTTGCACAGAAATGGGAGTGCTTGCGTGTCGCTAATTTGTAGCAGTTTGTAAACGGAAAGAAAGTAGGTGGCTATGCGCAGTGTTGGCTTAGAAGCCCGACTTTTGGAGCCATTGATCCAGGCGATTCGCAAAGGCTTGCCTTTCTTGTTGGCCTAAGGGCGGTGGTCCTCCTGAATGAACACCGCTGGATCGCATTGTCTCCATAAAATCTCGCATATTTAAGCGCGACTTGATGTTTTCCTTTGTATAGAGCTGCCCCCGTGTACCGATAACCTTGGCACCCTTGGTAATTACTTCGTCGGCGAGAGGAATATCTTGAGTGATGACAAGATCATTTTTGTTCGTTTGTTGCACTATCCAGTTGTCTGCAACGTCAAAGCCACTACTAACCTGAATTGACCTTAGAGTCTTGTACTTTGGTAGGGGGATATGCTGATTAGCAACGAACGTGATCACAACATTGGTTCTTTTCGCAGCTTTAATCAAAATGTCGCGAATAACAACCGGGCAGGCATCAGCGTCCACCCAAATAGAAGGTAAAAGGGTGTCAGAAGTTCTGGTTTCATTTGTGCTTGATTTATCGTTCATAATAAGTCGCTAGATAACGCTAATAATAGTAGCTCTATCTGCTAGATCTCGGGCTCTGGCTCTAATTTATTAATGGTGACAATTAAACCGATTGCCGGGTGATCTAAATAATGAATTTCTCCATATTTTAAGCGCCGGCTTTGGTGTAAACGGAATACCTGACTAGGTATCCTGGAGGAAGAGTGCTTGCTTAAAACAATTTCGTCTGGCTTGTATGCTTGTAGCAATGAATCAGTTTTGTGTCGAATAGTGCTGGTCGAAAGTAGCCAGTCGAAAATGTTTCGCTCTGGATAAAACAAAAAACTGGTAAGAAATAAATCTGCTTCGATGTGCATGTATCGGGAACGTTTAATAGTAAGCGTTCCCTCTAGGTGAGTTTCACCATAATAGCTTTCATTTTGAACTACATCGGTCAGCGCAGATATACGAAGTGGGGGTAATGTGCTGCCTGGTTCCATGGCTTGTTGCCAAGCGCCATATTTAATGACGCGTACATCCCTACTTTTATTTAATTTTGAAAGCGCATCATTGAGTTGCATTGATGAACTATCAAGCTGTTCATATTGGAAGTTCGATAAGGTTTCTAAACCTTCGATCAAATGAGTGTATTGTGAATGCCGAGGTGGATTGTAGGGAACAAGATTAAACTTTCTATTCGCTTCGACATGCCCCTGGTGAGTAAAGAGAATGTATTCTACCTGGAATATTTCTTCGCTGAAATCTTCAGCATAAGCATGGTTAATCGTGAAAGACAAAAGAAATAGCGCGAGTATTCGAAAACAGAGCTTGTAGAGAGTATTCAATGTTAACACGTGCGTAAAAGCCTCACCTTCTTACAGGTTGGAGTGAAATTAGCTGAATACTACCATTCTCATTACTTAAAGCCAGAGAAATTTAAGCCTTGAATCCAAACCTTTCGAAAAGAAATGAGCTAGAAGAAATCACCGATGTAATTATTGAGTACGTCACCTTTTTGCACCTTTGGTTTGTCTGTACTCATGTCTACAGGTTTTTCTGTAGGCTCTACCGCTTCGGTAGGCGAGTGTGCCACAAATGCGGGGAGCTCGCTTGCTAAACTACTTTTCGTGGTGTGAACATGGTTAGCACCCTCTAAAGCAGTCACGCGGTAATAGTAACGCCCGCGATATGCTGCAAGGAAAACTAAGCAAAGTGTTAACAGTTCGAAAAGGTGAATGAGCATAATTGTAAGTTGGTACTCTAAGCAATATGTCAGTGTCTGCGTAAAAGTGAAGCGGTATTCTATTGAATAACGTGCATCAGATCAGCTAATTATAGTTGATTTTACAACTATTTTAAATTTGTGGCTGTGTTTTGGGCTTGTTAGTGAGGTGTGGTAATATCCGCGCCAAATTAATGGGGTTGAGGTTGGTAAGTTATGAGCGAAGAACAAGGTCAGAAACGTGTAGGGTTCGTTAGTCTGGGATGTCCAAAGGCTTTAGTAGACTCTGAGCGTATATTGACCAAATTAAAGCTTGAAGGTTACGAAGTCGCCCCAGAATATGATAATGCGGATGTTGTGGTCGTAAATACTTGTGGTTTTATTGACTCTGCCAAGCAAGAATCACTCGATGCGATTAATGAAGCGATGCGCGAGAATGGTAAGGTCGTTGTCACCGGGTGTATGGGCAAGGGGAGTGACGCAGAGCAGATAAAGAGCGCTTTCCCTGAAGTGTTAAACGTTAGCGGACCGGCCGATTATGAAAGCGTAATGGGCGCTGTTCACGAATATGCTCCCCCGTCGAAAGAACAGGAAACGCACTATAGTGACAGGGTGCCTGCTCAAGGCATCAAATTAACACCTAAGCATTATGCTTACCTTAAAATCTCGGAAGGATGTAACCATCGCTGTAGCTTTTGTATTATCCCTCATATGCGCGGAGATTTGGTAAGTCGCCCAATTTCTGAAGTTATTGAAGAGGCCAAACGCTTGGTAGAAAGTGGTGTAAAAGAGCTTCTTGTTATCTCTCAAGATACAAGCGCCTACGGTGTCGATGTTAAATATAAGCTCGATTTTATGGAAGGCCGGGCTCACGAAACACGTATGCAAGACCTCGCTGTTGCGCTAGGAGAATTGGGTGTATGGGTAAGAATGCATTACGTTTATCCTTATCCTCATGTTGATAAACTGATCCCCTTAATGGCAGAAGGAAAGATTCTGCCGTATTTGGATATTCCCTTCCAGCACGCTAGTGCAAAAATACTAAAAGCAATGAAACGTCCTGCGCACAGCGAGAAGGTCATCGATCGCATTCGTTCCTGGCGCGAGATATGTCCTGAACTTACGATAAGAAGCACCTTCATTGTTGGTTTTCCGGGTGAAACAGAGCAAGATTTTCAGGAGCTATTGGACTTTTTAGAAGAGGCCCAGTTAGATCGTGTAGGTTGCTTTACGTATTCTCCTGTAGAGGGCGCGCCAGCAAACGTCTTGGCGAATCAGGTCCCCGAAGAAGTGAAGGAG
>NZ_LWGG01001053.1:0-5452 GCF_001635365.1 Oleiphilus sp. HI0128
AAGTCTGGCAACCATCCATAACGATCACCGACTTATTGTGGCACTTCTTACAAAGCGTCGCGTTAGCAGGGAATGGGTTATCTTCAGGTGGCTCTTCAGTGTTAACGTGAGTAGCGCTGCCTTCCTTTTCGAACTGGGCTTTCTTTTCAGCAAGAATCTGCTTTGTATGATCGCTCATTTCTTCAGACTTGATTAGACCGATAGTCTTCATGTGCTTCTCGACTACAGAGCTAATCTCGGCTACTAATGATGGCATATAGACGCCACCTTTCTTGTAGTAACCACCGTTCGGGTCATAAACTGAAGATAGCTCTTCGATCATGAAGGTGATGTCGCCACCTTTACGGAAGACGGCAGAGATAACGCGAGTTAAAGCGATTACCCACTGATAGTGTTCCATCGACTTAGAATTAATGAAGACTTCATAAGGTCGTCTAATTTCGTGGTCAGTATCTTCATTAAGAATGATGTCGTTAATAGTAATATATAACGCATGCTCAGATACGGGTGGTTTAATTTTATAAGTTGAGCCGAGAAGATAGTCTGGTCGTTTAATCGACTCATTCATCTCTACTGGAACAACCTTTGGCGTGTTGTCTACAACATGCGCTTTATCACCGGAGTTGTCTACTTGATAACCGACGATTTTCTTTTCAATTTTAATTGCCATAATTTTTTACCTATCAATCTGCTACATAGTGAAGGGTGCTTAGTGTATTGCTCACTATGTCTAGTATTTTCCGTAGGTACCTTCTTTCAATGCGTCGAATAAGTTCGCTGCTGAATGAATTTCACCGTCGTATTCTATTTCTTCGTTACCTTTCGCTTTTACTTTTGTACCATCTTCTAGCGTAAATTCGTAGATGGTGTTCTCAAGATCAGACTCTTTCACCAATACGCCCTGGAATGCTTCAGGGTTAAAGCGGAAAGTTGTGCATCCCTTCAAGCCTTTCTCGTACGCGTACATGTAGATATCCTTGAATTCCTCATATGGGAACTCTGTAGGAATATTTGCAGTCTTCGAGATTGACGAGTCAACCCACTGTTGAGCTGCCGCCTGAATGTCTACATGTTGCTTAGGCGTTACGTCATCTGCCGAGATAAAGTAATCAGGTAATTGTGTCTTCGGGTCAGTAGAAAACGGCATTGCATCAGCATTGACGAAATGACGGTAAGCGAGAAGCTCGTATGAGAATACGTCTACTTTTTCTTTCGTCTTCTTGCCTTCACGAATAATGTTTCGTGAATAGTGATGAGCAAAACTAGGCTCAATACCATTACTTGCGTTATTGGCAAGTGAAAGCGAAATGGTACCCGTTGGTGCGATAGAAGTGTGGTGAGTAAAACGAGCACCTTGTTCGGCTAATTTTTCGATTAGTTCCGGCTCATGCTCACCAACTTTCTGCATGTAACGGCTGTATTTTGCGTGAAGTACTTTACCTTTTACTTCATCGCCAACCTGGTAGCCTTCAGCTCTCATTTCAGGGCGTTTAAGAAGCATCTCCTCATCAACGATGAAGGTCTCTTCCATGATTGGCGCAGGGCCTTTTTCTTCTGAAAGCGCTAGGCCTTGTTTCCAGCCTTCAATAGACATCTCACGGTTTACCTTTTCAGTAAACTCGATTGACTCAGGTGAGCCATAAGCCATCTTAAGCATGGTGCAGGTAGAGCCAAGACCCAGAATTCCCATACCGTGACGGCGCTTGAAGTTAATTTCGTTACGCTGGCCAATTAGCGGAAGGCCGTTGATCTCGACAACGTTATCAAGCATGCGCGTAAAGATGCCCACAGCTTTTTTATACTTTTCGAAGTTAAAAAAGGCTTTGTCAGTAAATGGACGCTCAACAAATTTGGTCAGGTTCACCGAGCCTAGCAAGCAGCTGCCATAAGGTGGTAGAGGTTGCTCGCCGCATGGGTTGGTTGCGCGAATGTTTTCACAATACCAGTTGTTGTTCATCTCGTTAACTTTATCGATAAGGATAAAGCCTGGCTCAGCGAAGTCATAGGTAGACGTCATGATGCTGTCCCAGATGTACTTCGCTTTTACAGTGTTATAAATGCGACACGCTACCTGACCTTCATCATTAGTAATATAGCTTGTTTTAACTGGGAAGCTACGAAATACGAATTGGCTCTCATCACTTAGGTCAAGATTGTCTTCTTCAACTTCTTCAGCAGTAACAGGGAAGGATAGCTGCCAGTCAGCGTCATTCTGAACCGCTTTAATGAAGTCTTCGGTAATTAGTAATGAAAGATTGAACTGACGTAGTCGGCCGTCTTCACGTTTTGCACGTACGAAGTCCAGAACGTCAGGGTGGTGTACATCAAAGGTCGCCATTTGCGCACCACGACGCCCACCAGCAGATGAAACGGTGAAGCACATCTTGTCAAAGATATCCATGAAAGATAGAGGGCCTGAAGTGGTTGCACCTGCACCAGCAACGTAAGCACCTTTAGGGCGTAGCGTTGAAAACTCATAACCAATACCGCAACCAGCTTTAAGAGTTAGGCCTGCTTCATGGTTTTTGAGCAAGATATCATCCATTGAATCGAACACAGTACCCGAGACAGTACAGTTAATGGTTGATGTTGCCGGCTTATGCTCGCCTGCGCCGGCATTAGACATGATTCGGCCGGCTGGAATAACGCCGTTTTCTAGTGCCCACTTGAAGTCGTTGTAGACGGTTTCTCTTTTGCCCTCTTCTTCTACAGATGAAAGCGCTTTGGCAACACGCTCATAGGTAGCGTCAATGTTTTGATCGACGGCCTGACCAGTTTTAGTTTTTAGCTGGTACTTAGTGTGCCAGATATCTTGAGAAGCGTCTTGCATTGGTAATGGAGAGACAAGTGGTTCAACTTTGGCGTTCATGTATGACCTCTATCTGGAATATCATTTTTTCAGTTGTTATTAATAGTAGGCTAAAACGGCTGAGTTAATGCTGATTAGCGCTTCTATATATAGTGTTAGTTTGGTACATCACTTTACCGCACACTGTTTCTAGCTTTAGTGGCATAAGCCGCTGACATCAAAGCTTGTTCAGTATGTAAAAACCCGAAAAAGGCTGGTCCATTGGGGGCTAATACTGTCCTTATTACATCAATATATAGGGGGCGTTTTGTTTTAGTATCCACTACATGTTGTTGTGTATGCGGGAAGTATAACACTATATTGTGGTGTGTGAAGTTTCTTTTCCGATTTTTTTATTGTGTAAATATCAAGGTGGTCGAGACTGGTTTGTCAATACTTTGGGGCGATAAAATATGAGGAAAAGGAAGGTGCTTGTATTTATGGGCTTTGCAGAATTAGTGCTTACTTATCTTTTTATGTTAGCACTAGATATAGTGTTTTGTTATAGGCATCTCAGTCCTAGATCTGTAAGCGGAATGTGTAGGTTTTGCTAATACTAGAGGCGAACTAAATGAAGGCGCTAAGATATAGCGCCTTAAATTCGGTTTGCTTTTTAATCGCCTTTTTGTTCAGACTGACATGCCTGTACGGCCGTTAGTGCAATGGTAAAGACGATATCTTCTATTAATGCGCCACGAGATAAGTCGTTAACAGGTTTGCGCAAACCTTGTAGCATTGGGCCGATACTGATTACATTGGCGCTACGTTGTACAGCTTTGTAGGTGGTGTTACCAGTATTTAGATCTGGGAAGATAAAAACGGTTGCTTGACCGGCCACCGGGCTGTTCGGTGCCTTTTTCTTGGCGACACTTTCAATCGCCGCCGCATCGTATTGGAGGGGGCCGTCAATTACGAGGTCTGGCCTTAAGTTCTTAGCGATCTCAGTAGCTTCACGAACTTTGTCGACGTCTGCGCCGGTGCCGCTTACACCTGTGCTATAGGAAATCATGGCGACTTTGGGGTCAATGCCAAATGCTTTGGCTGAGTCGGCACTTTGTATCGCAATATCGGCCAGCTGTTCGGCATTCGGGTCTGGGTTGATGGCGCAGTCACCATATACAAGTACTTGGTCGGGGAGGCACATGAAGAAAACTGAAGACACTACCTTGGCGCAATCGTTTGTTTTAATCAACTGAAGCGCGGGGCGCACAGTGTTGGCTGTTGTGTGAACAGCTCCTGATACAAGCCCGTCAACTTCATCTAGCGCCACCATCATCGTTGCGAGTACGACATTGTCTTCTAGCATTGCTCGCGCCATTTGGTGACTCACGCCTTTATGCTTTCTGATCTCTGTCATTGGGATGACATAGCGTTCACGTGCTTCGTCAGGGTCGACGATCTGAATATCACTCGAAAGCGTAACACCCTGAGCACTTGCGACCGCCTTAATTTCATCGGGCTTCCCGATTAGTATGCACTGAGCTAGTTCTCGCTCATGGCAAGCAATAGCGGCACATATCGTTCTTGGTTCATTGCCTTCAGGTAATACGATCGTCTTAGCTGCACTGCGCGCATTTTCAGATAATTGATAGCGAAATGCCGGCGGAGAAAGGCGTGTTGCGCGTTCTTTATCGCAGTGTAGCTTGAGCCAGTCTATATCCAGATGGTCGGCAACTGTCGTCATTACCTCATCCATTCTATTTAAATCATCTAGCGGAACTTTGTTTTCAAGCTTGGATAATGCGACGGCGGTTTCAAAGGTGTCATGATGCGTACTAAGCAGTGGTAAGCCGTTTTGAAGTGCCGGGCGGCAGAAGTCGAGAATACTTTCGTCGGGTTGGTAGTTGCCCGTTAACACGATGCCCGCTAGAGGAAGGCCATTTTGTACCGCCATTCCAGCAGCAAGTAGCACGTCACTCCTATCGCCAGGGGTTACCAGCAGGCAGCCTGGGGTTAGGGCACTGATGAGATTGCTAACACTGCGCGCGCAAATGGCGATCCTCGTAACCCTTCGGGTACGCAAAATCTCCTCGTTACCCGTTCCGGGTACAACCTTCATTTGTAGCTCATTTGCGATATCAAAGACTCGCGGCGCCTGTAAAGCCGGTACAAGCGGTATCTGGCCTATAGAATGAAAACTTTCACTAAGCACTGTGGATGCTTCTATTAAGGTGCTGGTGCTGAGTAGTTGTTGGCAGTTTTCGACCTCTGTTGCTTCGGTGAGCGAAATCGCATCATCGTGCAGTTGTTTGGCGTTTTGTGCGCAGCCTACTTTATTCAAAATACAGCCAATGACACCGGCTTTAATTGAGGAGAATAGGCTCAAGGATGTTTTTAGGTGGTCATCGAAGGTATCAACTGAACAATTGCTTGGCAAGGAGGTCATTGGCACAAGCAGAATGATTTCTGCGTCGAGACTGTTTGCCATTTCCTTATTGAGCACGCTGGTATGAGCTTCGTCTGTTGTTGGAACAATTCCTTCAATGATTATTACGTCGTACAGCTTTTTTATCTTATGGAAGTTTTCGATTACTTCTTCCATAAGAAGGTCTTTGTCGCCGCGTGTAAGGTAATCTTGTGCTGTCTTCAGTGGAATAGGCTTTG
>NZ_LWGG01001054.1:0-4239 GCF_001635365.1 Oleiphilus sp. HI0128
TGAGCAAGTACTACTCGATCTGCGTCTTCCACGCCTGATACTTGCTTTCTTTGCGGGGGCTGGTTTGTCTTTAGCCGGTGCAGTTCTGCAAACGGTTACTCGAAATCCGCTGGCTGACCCTTATTTGTTTGGTATTTCCTCAGGCGCCTCATTTGGCGCTGTGCTGGTCATTGCCGCAGGTGGAGCTAGTTCAATGCTAAGTGATGCTGGTCTGTATGATCTCGGTATCACTGCTGGAGCGTTTATTGGCAGTGCTGTGTCGGTTATTCTGGTTATCTCTCTTTCGGGTATGGGGGCGCAAATTGAACGAATGTTATTAGCCGGCGTTGCGGTTTCTTTTATGTTCAGCGCGGCAACGAGCTTGGTTTTATATATGGCTGATGCTCAAGCCGTTGCATCGCTTATTTTTTGGACTATGGGTAGTTTTAGTAAAGCTCACTGGGGAGCATTATGGATGCCGTCTTTAGTTATTCTTATTTGTATCGCAATATTTTTTGCCAATCACCGGCGTTTGCGTGTCATGCTTGCGGGGGATGAAAGTGCGACCGCATTAGGAGTGGATGTAAAGCGTTTGCGAATTTCTATGTTATTGCTTAGTTCTTTGTTAACGGCAACGTTGGTTGCAAATTGTGGTGGCATAGGCTTTGTTGGTTTAATGGTGCCCCATATTGTTAGAAGGTTGCTAGAGCGCCGGAGTAAGCACGTTTTAACGGCGTGTGTATTATTGGGTGGTTGTTTCATGGTATGGGTTGATGTGCTTGCACGTACCTTGATCGATAATAATGAGCTACCCGTTGGTGTCATTACAGCAGCAATTGGTAGTGCCTTCTTTCTTCTGGTTCTTCGTCGTCGAGGATGGTAAATCGTGCTTATGTTCAGAGTACTTAATCTATTGCTTTTGCTAGTCTTGGCTTTTCAAGCTTCCTTGTCTCATAGTGACGAAACTTCCCACGCACCCTTTGTTGCAAAGCGAATCGTAGCGCTTTCTCCACACTCAGTTGAGTTATTATTTTCTCTAGGTGCTGGAAGTAGAATCGTAGCAACGACAAGCTATGCTGATTTTCCTGATGAAGCTAAGAGAATACCTCAGGTCGGTGGTTACAATGGGATTCAACTTGAGAGTGTGCTCGCCTTAAAACCGGACTTGATTGTTGCTTGGGAAGGAGGCAATCCTGCCGGTGATATTGATCGCCTAGAACGCTTGGGCTTAAAGGTCTATCGTAGTGAAACCAAGCGTATGGCAGATATTGAAACGGAAATCATAGAGCTGGGGGCCTTGACTGGGCTGAATGCGAAAGCCGCGGAGCTCGTTGCAACGTTTAAGCAAGACTGGCAGGGCATACAGAAAGAGAATCATCATAAAGCGCCAATAAGCTTCTTTTACCAGTTGTGGAATGAGCCCTTAAGAACGATAGGTGCGGGCAGCTGGATCAATGAAATTTTAACGAGTTGTGGTGGAGTAAATATATTTGATGATACTTCGCTAGATTATCCGCAAGTGAGTCTAGAGGTTATTCTCAAGGCGAAACCTAAAGTGATCATTGTTCCTTCGCATCATGGTGCAGAATTGGGCGATGCACAACAATGGGCTACCTGGCGCGAGATTCCAGCAGTAAGAAATCAGCATATATTTTCCGTGAATGGTGACGTAATGCATCGTTTTTCACTTCGCGTGATTGATGGAATGAAGTCCGTTTGCAGTGCTTTAGATCAAGTCAGAGCCCGCTCATAAAATAAATAATCTAACCTACCTTCCTGAAGGAGTACGACCTTGGAAAAGCAAGATAAAAATGCTTCACATAAAAAGAAGATGCAAAAACAAAAGGCCAATGTAGACGCTAATATCGAGGCAGCCAATATTGAACGTGGTGTCTTAATAGTGCTTACAGGAAATGGCAAGGGAAAGAGCAGTTCTGCTTTTGGCATGGTTTTGCGGGCCTTGGGCTATGACCATAAGGTTGGAGTAGTACAGTTTATCAAGGGGGCACAGCTTTCAGGTGAAGAGCTTTACTTAAAAAACAAATTGCCAGATGTAGACTTCTATCAAATGGGGACTGGCTTTACCTGGAACACGCAAGATCGAGAAGCAGATATCGAAGCGGCCGAAAAAACCTGGAAGGTAGCGGAGAAAATGCTTGCAGATGACAGCTACAACTTGGTCGTGCTGGATGAGCTGACCTATATGATTGCCTATAAATACCTTGAAGAAGAACGAATTCTTTCTGCTTTGCGAGATAGGCCTTTTGAGCAAAGCGTGATTGTTACCGGACGAGGTGGTGGCTCTGCGTTGCAGGAGTTAGCTGATACGGTATCAGAGATTAAAGAGATCAAGCACGCCTATAAGGCGGGCGTTAAGGCTCGTGAAGGGGTTGATTATTAGGCGCTGAGCAAAAGTAAATGAGTACTGTTTTATCTTTTGATTAGCAATACTGTGTCGTAAGAGATGACCTCTAGCTGGCAGTCGAACAATGCAGCAATATATTGAAAGGTTTTAACGGAATAGAAGCTGATGTGAGTTGGGTCTTTCGTATACTGCCAATTCACGATGCCTTGCTTTGGGGGTTGTTTTGTCATAATGCCCAAGACTCCTTTCTTTTTCAGCATCTTAAACAAGAGCTCAAATACCTCTTTTGGCTTGCTCAGATGTTCGACAACCTCTGTACTGGTAATAAAGTCGTAGCGGCCACTTAAAGGGCTTTTGTCTGGCATGTAGAAAGGATCGTACTCTTCTACGTTAAAGCCCTTTTCACGCATCATGATTGATAAAGTTGGTCCGGGTCCGCAGCCGAAATCAAGCCCATTGGCAAAGGGTTCTAGTTGAGATATCAGCGGCATAGATAACTTCTCTAGAAAGCGCCGATATCCTTTGTCTTCGGGGTTGTTTTCATGCAAATCATAGATTGATTTTTCATACCCGGGCGAGATGTGAAACTGCTTAGGAACAAATATCAGGTCACAGTGCGCACAGTTAAGGTATTCTCTGTCTACTTTGCTGTGTGAATCTCGGTGAATAGCCCTTGTTTCTTTTGACAAGCATAAAGGGCATTCATGAGTAGTTGGGGGTGGGGTATCAGGCCTGGCCAATGCGATGGGTGGATCCGTAACTTTGCTCTTTACCTTGTTGGCCATAAAGATTTTGCGTTTTGTTTTGGCCGCGGATGATTGTCATCAACTTATTCGTGCGCTGTAAGGAGCGACTAATAATGCTTCCGTTGACCTGGTTAGTATCTTTGCATTGTTGCATTTTCTCGCGGGAAGTTTGCCATAAGTTAACTAAATCATCATCATTTAGTGTTTGTAGCTTTTCCTCAACGTGTCCAGGTTTAATGCCAAGCCCAGACTCGGCTATTAACCTGGCCTTAATTTTTCCGCGAGACTCTAATTGTTGGACAGTTTGAGTTTTGTGTTTGGATAATAGAGAAATTTGATCGGTGTTGCGCGTTGTTAGGGTTTGCTTTTCTTGGTCCAAGAGCTTCTTTAAGGTATCTAGATCGACAATATCTTGACGGAGTAAGTTCTTAAGCTGCTCGGTAAACTCTGACATAGTAGACCTCATTGGAGTAATTAATGATAATTACCCCAAATCAAGCATTTTTCGAGCCAAGTTATCAGAGTCTGGCTGATATTCACCACGTTCTATACGAGCTTTTACCTCATCGACGCGGCTTTGGTTTACTTCAGGCAGTGATTTAATCTCTGCTTCAATGCGAGCAAGATTTTGTGCCGAGGAGCTAAAGCTAACGCTGTCTTTAGCATTTTCGCTTGAAGGGGGCTGCCCTTGAGCGGGGTTACTAATGCTCTCAACAGACTTTCCAGCCTGATTTCGTTTGGGGCCATCTGTGCGATTAGAGCCAATGCCATTTATATCAATATTCATGGTGATGCATCCTTAAATCTTTCTATGCCTAATATATCGGCATGCGATCTTAATACTTTAGCTAAATCTTACAGTAAATTATGTTTTTTTCTAAAGTGTTATTATTACAAGGCCGGGCTCACTTACGCGAGCCTTTACAACACGCTTCGACTGCAGGTTTTGTACGGGTATTTGCTGCCCCAACGCCCCGTCAGTCATAGCGGTGCCGTTCATTCTAACCGAAATTGCACTATTGCTGGCAACGATTACAACATTATCGCCGCGCTTAACCAGCTTTGGCGGTGTTAAATGGCCAGGTTGAATTGTTGATCCGGGCCTAATTGAGCGCCGAGCTACCATACCTTCGACGTCAGATAGCTGTT
>NZ_LWGG01001055.1:0-2878 GCF_001635365.1 Oleiphilus sp. HI0128
CAAGTCGTTCAGCTCATCGCAGTTTATGTTAATCAACATGGCCATTTAAATCGATCTAATAAAGACCAGCTTACAGCTTTAAAAAATCGCCGCTCCTTTGATCTCGAATACACGCAATTAACCGATAATGCTAAGTCGAATGATGAGAATGTTATTGCTGTATTGGATATAGATCATTTTAAGTCAGTGAATGATCGCTTTGGGCATGTTATTGGCGATGAAACCTTAATTGCTGTTGCCAACTTGATGAAAGATTTTTTTGAGCGTGATGATTATCTTTATCGCTTTGGTGGTGAAGAATTTATTATTTTGTTGCAGGGTATGGGGCGCTCAGAGGCTGCGGATTTACTAGAAGATTTGCGCAGAGAAATTGCTGATCATCACTTCCCCCAAGTAGATCATATTACGGTTAGTATTGGTTTTGTCCTTCTGGCTCATAACTGCGATAGCGTCTTAATATTCGAAAGAGCCGACGCGGCGCTTTATCATGCCAAAGCGAGTGGGCGTAACTGTATCAAGAACTATAAAAACTTAGTCGACAAAGGTGAAATAGAGGCTATCGATAATCGCTCTGGTGATATTGAGTTGTTCTAGCCATTCATTCAAGTCTACATAGCATCTAGATTAACTCACGTCAACTCCCATATCCGGGGTGCCGGCCGGTAAGCCAGGCTTGCGTGAGGTGGTTGATGTTCAATTTTTTAGCATAGGTTTGACAACCTACCTTCAGGTAGGTAAGGTATGTTTAATAATTGAACAAACTATTTTAGTGAAGTGGTTCCCTGATGAATACCAAGCAACGTATTGTCGAGTTTTCTGCTGATAAGCTTCGGGACCGTGGCTTTGATGGCTTCAGTTATTTAGATATATCCAGAGAACTGGGCATTACCAAGGCGAGTGTTCATCATCACTTCCCTAAGAAAGAAGATCTCGGTCTGGCCCTATGTGATTGGACGCATGACTGGCTTAGCCAAGGTCTTGCTTATTTCGACCAACGTGCAGCAAATCATTGGAATAAGCTGGAACGTTATTTAAGTGCCGCGATGAAGCACGCCTTATCTGAGCAGCGAGTATGCCCAATTAGTGCCTTCTATAATGACTTAAGCAAACTGCCAGACTCTATTAAGGTGCAGATAAAGAAGCTCGACGATATAGAGCTTGCTTGGGTCACGAAGGTCATTGATGAAGGTATAGAACAGGGTGAATTTGCTGAGCTTGAAGATACGCGAGCAATGGCTGCGCTATTTATTTTTAGCTGCAAAGGCGCGCTTTATTACGCTCGCCTACATGGCCAGGATTTGTTTCACCAAACAATGCAGCAATATGAGAATTTAATTCGCAAATAAAGGTTTGAGCACTTGTCCTTTGACAGCGTGTTGCAAGCCTTTTCTTTTGCTTAATAAGCCTACCTTCAGGTAGGTAGTTTGCAATAGTAATAGCTTTGAAAAGTTAAGATAGGAGATTTATATGAGTAATGTTAGCCCCTTATTTGAAACGCTGGACTTAGGTAAATTACAACTAAAAAATCGTATTGTGATGGCGCCGATGACTCGCACATTTTCACCGGGTAACGTCCCAAATGAACAAGTTGTCGCGTACTACGAGCGTCGTGCTGAAAATGATGTGGGCCTGATCATTACAGAGGGCACCCCAGTTGGTCATAAAGCTGCAAATGGTTATCCTAATGTCCCCTTCATGCATGGTGAGAAAGCATTAGCTGGCTGGAAAAAAGTAGTTGATGCGGTTCATGCGAAAGGTGGAAAGATCGCGCCTCAGCTGTGGCATGTAGGTTCAGTTCGTAAAGAGGGCGTAGAGCCTGATAAGTCTGTACCGGGCTATAGCCCTTCTGGTTTGTTTAAGCCAGGCAAAGAAAATGGCGTAGCGATGACGCAGGAAGATATTGCTGAGGTTATTGAAGCTTTCGCACAGGCTGCTGAAGATGCAAAAAGTATTGGCTTTGATGCTGTGGAAATACATGGCGCGCACGGCTACCTAGTTGACCAGTTCTTCTGGGAAGGAACAAACCAGCGTACTGATGAATATGGTGGTGATATGCTCAAGCGAACTCGCTTTGGGGTTGAGCTTATTCAGGCTGTCAGAGCTCGGGTCGGAGAGGACTTTCCGATTATTTTACGTTTCTCTCAGTGGAAGCAACAAGACTATGAGGCACGGTTGGCCAACTCTCCAGAGGAACTGAAACAATTCCTACAGCCTTTATCTGAAGCCGGAGTCGATATTTTCCACTGCTCAACACGCCGATTCTGGGAAAATGAGTTCGATAACTCTGACTTGAATCTTGCTGGTTGGACTAAGGAGTTGACAGGTAAGCCGGTAATCACCGTTGGTAGCGTTGGTCTAGATAGTAGTTTTATCGATGAGAAGGGCTCGAGCTTGGGGATGTCTGACAAGGCGGGAGTGGCGTCTAGCCGAATTGCTGAATTGTCTGACAGAGTTGCCCAAGGTGAATTTGAGCTGGTCGCGGTTGGCCGTGCGCTACTTCAAGACCCTGAGTGGGTATTGAAAGTGAAAGAACAGCGTTTGGATGAATTGCAGGACTTTTCAAAAGCAGCATTGATGAAATTGATCTAAGTAGGCTTATAGAAAACGGCTGCTTGAGTAACAGAATATTTGAGCAGTCTCCGCTATTTTCGAATTAGTATAAGAAAATTAGGTTTACAATGTCTCTACTTTTGAAAGCTTAGCCGACTTTTTGGCTAGACTTGAGCTTGGTTTTATTGAGTTTCTTGGCTTTCGAGGGGACTGGAGTGATATTTACATCAACGTAGTTTCGTTGTAGCCACCATGGCAGCTCACTAAACTCCATATTACGGCGATCAGCTTTACGGCGGTTATTTTTATATTTTCGAGCTTGAGCAGT
>NZ_LWGG01001056.1:0-3572 GCF_001635365.1 Oleiphilus sp. HI0128
AGCGCCTACAAGCTTTACATCAACGGCAATCTTAGCGCCCAAAACGGTAAGCCCGGTTATTATCAGAGCACTGAAACGCCTGAGTTTAGACCCAGAGTAATCAAACTCACCAATCATGCTAGCGAACTAGATATCGTGATTCATCTGTCTAATCACCATTATCGCGAGGGCGGCATATGGTTTAGTCTACGCATGACGGGCGAGGCCGGCCGTTTCAATATGGAGTATCGTCCGATCATATCGGCAGTCTTCTTTGGCTCAATTCTAATTGCAATCGGCCTGTATAATTTTTCATTATTCGCCTTCCGCTCAAAAGAGGTTAGCGCTCTATACTTTGGTCTATTGTGCTTGGCTGTGGGCTTCAGGCGCTTAATGATTGATGAGCGGGTTCTGCACTTATTTGACTGGTTCAGCTGGGCAAGCCTCCAACGCCTTGAGCATTTAAGTTTTTACCTGACGCTTCCTTTCTTTATGGGCTTCTTTAGCGCCTTATACCGGAAATATATCCCGGCCTTTACCATGAGAGTCTCATGGGTGCTAATCACCCCCTTTGTCTTTATCTGCCTGGCATTCGAGAACCGAATATACACCGAGTTGAATGTGGCATTTCAGGTACTGGTATTAATTAGCGTCACCTTTGCAATGGCTATGTACTTAAAAGTTGTTCAAGCAGGTGGAAAACGGGTTAAAGCTTTTGGCGCCAGTTTACTTATTTTGGCGCTTACCGTTATTCATGATGTACTCAAAGCCAATGGTATTTTCGGCACACCTTTTAATGTCGCACATTTTGGCGTACTGGCTTTTGTTATCTCCCAGTCCATCGCCCTTCAACGGAACTATCTGAAGAACCTAGACTTAGTAGAGGCGATGTCGAAGCAACTAAAAAGTCGAAATAAAGAACTTATCGAAATGGATGCCTTCAAAGATGAGTTTTTGGCCACTACCTCTCACGAACTACGAACGCCTTTACAAGGTATCTCGGGGCTAGCAAAAGTATTAATCGAAAGTGATCAGCAGAGCTTAAGTCCAGACCAAAAAAACAAGATTGAGCTTATCTCTAACACCTCGCAGCGCTTGAATATCCTGGTGAACGACATTCTTGATTTTTCGAGTATCAAACATGGAAAGCTAAAACTGAATATCGCTCCCATAGATCTTCAGTCTATATCAGAGTTAGTACTTACCACCATGAAACCTCTTCTGGATAAGAAGCCTATTGAGTTAAAAGCAGAGATTTCACCTAAGGTTAGAAACTTAAATGCAGATGAGTTTCGCGTGCAGCAAATATTGATCAATATACTAGGCAATGCCGTCAAATATACCGAACAAGGCAAAATCACACTAAGCGCTTACCAGGTAGGAGAAGAAGTATTAATTAAGATCTCTGATACAGGTGTCGGTATCCCTGAAGAGAAACTACACAGCCTGTTTCGTCCCTTCGAGCAAGTCCATGTTGAAGGTCACCCTTCAGCAAGCGGAACCGGGCTCGGCCTAGCCATCAGTAAACAGCTTGTTGAATTGCACGGCGGTTCCCTAACGATTAAAAGCCAGGCCAATCAAGGCACAGATGTCACCCTATCCTTACCCGCTGGTTTGGTCAGCAATCAGGAAGCCAATAAGCAATTAGCTGAAACCGCTCTACCAGCCACTCAAGCACCTATTATCACTAAGGAAACTCAGGTTTCTACCAGCGAAACCTCTGCAAAACTACCCGATTTATCGTTTGAAGGCGGTAGCGAAGAAATGACTCCGCTGATATTTATCGTCGACGATGAACCCGTAAACCTGGAGCTGGTTTCCAGCCTGATGTCACAACAAGGTTATCGATATGAAGTCTTCCCGGATGGAATTAGCGCTCTAGCCAGGCTCAACCAACAAGTACCTGACCTGATATTACTCGACTTTATGATGCCAAAAATGAGCGGCATTGAAGTCTGCACCCTGGTTCGGAAGCAGTTCGACAGCTATGAACTCCCCATCATCATGCTGACAGCACGGCATCAAATATCCGATATTGTCAGCGCCCTGAGCCAAGGTGCCAATGATTACCTCATCAAGCCCTATCATAATAAAGAACTAATCGCCCGCGTAGAAAGTCAGCTAAGCGTAAGAAGGTGCTGGATCGCGAACCAGGAAAACCAGAAGCTTCGCAACGAGATCGCTAAACGAGAAGCCCTGGAAGAAGAGTTATCCGAACTTAATTCGAAGTTGCTTAACGTTCTGGATATTAGTGAAGAACTTATTATCGTCATCAACGAGCAACTCAATATTGCTTACACGAATGATAGAGCGCTACAAGAATTTAGCCACAAACTTGGTGAATCATCCGAGTCCAGCCTACTAGGGCGCCCCATTAGCGACTTCGTTTTGCCAGAGCTACTCTCTCAACTGGAGAAAGCGTTAGTCGAAAAGCCCGATTCGGCCTACTCAATAGACTTGATGAGTGAACCCGGCGAGCAGGCTGTATGGCACGCTTCCATCAAATACGTTAACGAGTCCGGTCAACCTTATTTAGCCTTGGTTATCGACCAAAGAGAACTGTCGCCAGAACAGGTTGAAGGTAAGCCTTTACAGACTGATAATGCCCTGGCAGCACTAACTCATGAGCTGAGCGAAAGTCGGCGTAAAATCAATGAAATTGAAGGGGCACTAAGGCATGTTCTCATTGATCCTGATCATGCGGGAGAGCAAATCAGTGAACAAATAGGCGATACAGACTCAGTTCAATGTATAGACTCTCCTCCAGCTCTTGAACACGATGATAAAACCGAATTTGATGGCAAAGAGCTTATTGTCGAACTGTTGAGGAACTCACTAAATATTTGGGAGCGCTCAACAAATAAGACAAAGGTTGACCTGGCAGAGCAAAGTCGCTGCTGGCGTGTATACGTGGACGGCACCACGGTTAAAACTCGAACCTTTGACAAGTACCTGAGCGCTCGTACTATCCCTGATAGGCCCAGGTGGCGAGCCGTAGTGCGCACGGCAAACTTCGTTTTGGCTAACTGCGACTTGAATGAACAAGATACACAGGAACTATCTGAACTAACCAGGCGTGTTGAAGACAACTATTCATAGGCTAGATCACTTGCAATCAATTCCCTCATCAGCTCACCCCCAAATAGAACCAAGGAAGTAAAATGGCAAAATATGATAAGCGGCACTCAAAAGGAAGCGAGCGGACGCTGGAAGAAGCTAATAAGCTGGCAAAAGCGAACCAACGCCCAGGCCAAACGAAAGAACAAACAAAAATCATTGCCCAGGGTATTCAAAAAGGGATTGAGCAGTATAAAAAACAGCACAAAGCCAAAAGCCGAGAGCTCGACAAGCAATTAAAAGCTGCAGAAAAAGCCAAACAGATGGCAAGCAGTAGTGAAGAAAAACAGCTTGAAGAGCATGTTCAGCCACCTAAAGCACAGACGTGGTTACCCTGGTCTTTACTCGTTTTATCATGGGTTTTGTTTGCAATATTCCAAGTAATATAAGAACTCATCTCGATGAAATTTGATTAGTTTTGAACCAAGTCTCACTGAAAACTCTGAATTTAACCTAAGTTACCTAAATTACCCTTC
>NZ_LWGG01001057.1:0-3799 GCF_001635365.1 Oleiphilus sp. HI0128
TGTCGGCGTTGCGCCCTCGTTCCCCAAACCCGTTGCCGAACTGGAAGCTCTTGAAAAACAGATCGTTAAGAAAAAAAGCAAGTTTGCGGTGAAACAAAAGAAGCTAGACCAACAACTCAGCTATGCAACATCAAGCAGCTCTCTTCCTACTAAAACAGTAGCATGGCAAAACGTAATTTCTTTTTTGGAACAAGCCTCGGGAATTGAACTTAAATATGAAGCTGCCAGCAGCCAACTCGATTTTGAATTAAAACTGGCCAAAGGGCATTACGACCTTGCCTACACTACCCCTTTGCAGTTTCATGCATTTAAAGAGTTTCCGGGCTACCAGGCCCAGGTCAAACGCAAGTCACAGCCAATCAGAGGGCTAATATTCGTTAAGAAAACTGGACCAATTAAGACCTTGGCAGAACTAAGAAATGCAACCATTGCGTTTCCTGGCTTGCTAGATTTTGCCGCCAGCGTAGTGCCGAGAGAAAGCCTGAATAAACTTAACTTCGATATCATCCCCCAGTTTTTATCTAGTCAGTCAGAGGTCTACAAAGGCGTCGCTAATGGGGATTACATCGCCGGTGGCGGAACTGATGAGAGCTTTAGAGCACTCCCCCCTGAAATACGTAGTCGCCTGAGAATGCTCTGGGACAGCCCCGGGTTTTCTCCCTACCCTCTTATCGCACACCCTCGCGTCGATTTTTTCTCGCTCACCAAGTTAAAGCGGGCGTTTGTGAATATGATTAAAGATGACGAAGGGGAAAAGCTTCTCAAGTATATTTTTGTTGAAAACGGCTTTGAGGTTGCTAAAAACAGCGACTGGGATGAAATTGGCCTGATCGACCTCCATATCCTTAACGGTACTTCGAAAAAATCTCATGCAGAGTAAACAGGCCTACCTCTTTGGAACTTGCCTAATAGATTCCTTTTACCCGGAATCAGGTATGGATGCGATTGCTCTGCTTGAACTATGTAATTATCAAATAGTATTTCCTCAAGCGCAAACCTGCTGCGGACAGCCTCCCTATAATTCGGGTGAAGCAAGCCCAGCCAAAGATGTCGCCTGGCACACCATTCAGGTTTTTTCCGACAAAAAGTTACCTGTTATCGTACCTTCAGCCTCTTGTGCGGCCATGATCAAGCATCACTACCCGACTCTCTTCGACACGGGTTCCACAGAGCATAAACAAGCAATAGAGCTGAGCTCGAGAACCTACGAGCTTATCGAGTTTCTAGAGCCCATCCTCCCATACAATAAGCAAAGCGACAGCTCCCACACTCATATCAGTCTTCACCGATCCTGTAGCGCCCTTAGGGAGATGGAAGTCGCAGAACCATGGCTATCAATTCTAAGAAAGCTAGATGGCGTCGAGGTATCCTTACCAACACTAGAGCAGGAGTGCTGCGGATTTGGGGGAACCTTTGCTATCAAGTCTCCTGAGATTTCTGCCGCCATGACAGCAGACAAATGTGAGCACTTACTATCACCAAATCCTCAGTCTATATTAAGCGGTGATTGTGGCTGCCTTTTGAATATTAGCGGACATATCAAGCATTCAGGCGACAAGCGTCCTTGCACCCATATCGCGAGATTTATTGCTCAGCGTTTTGGAATACAACATGACTGACGACGCGCACTCAAACTTCGCCACTCGCATAAAAAGCGCACTAGAAGATACGCAGCTACGCTCCAACTTCCGCGGCGCCATGGACTTTCTACGCAATAAACGCAAACAAGCCTTCAGTGATGAAGAGGAATGGCAAACCCTTAGAGAACAAGGTGCAGCAATAAGACAGAACGTCGTCGAGCGTTTACCTGAACTGCTAGAGCAACTAGAACAACAATGTAGCAATAACGGCATTCAGGTACATTGGGCAGAAACCGGGATCGAAGCTAACCAAATTGTTCTCGACATAGCACAACGTCGCAAAGCCAAACTTGTTATCAAAGGAAAGTCGATGGCGAGCGAAGAAATCGAATTGAACAATTTCCTCCAGAGCCATAATATTGAAGCCATTGAATCGGATATGGGGGAGTACATTGTGCAGATTGCCGATGAAACACCGTCTCATATCATCATGCCCGCCATCCACAAAAACAAACAGGAAATTGCTCAACTATTTGAAAAGAAGCTCAAGTTGAAATGCGACCCGAACGACGTTGATGGCATGATTGGTCTGGGTAGAAGAATCCTCAGGGATAAATTTGAAAAAGCAGACATTGGCATTTCGGGCGTCAACTTTGCTGCTGCCGAGTCAGGTACGCTTTGCCTGGTAGAAAACGAGGGTAATGGACGCTTATCTACCACAGCTCCTCCGGTGCACATTGCAATTATGGGCCTGGAAAAAGTTATTCCAAGCCTGAGAGAACTACCAACACTACAACGCCTTCTCACTCGTTCCGCAACCGGCCAACATATCACCAGCTACCTCAACTTGATTAGCAGCCCGCGTCAAGCAGGAGAACTTGACGGCCCCGAGGAAGTTCACTTAATTATTCTCGACAATGGCCGCTCACTCATCCAACAAGATCCGGAGCTGAAAACCACTCTCGCTTGTATTCGCTGTGGTGCATGCATGAATCACTGCCCGGTCTATACCAAAATAGGCGGACATGCTTACGGCACAACCTACCCCGGCCCTATTGGGCAGGTTGTTATGCCTCAACTTAAGGGTATGGCAAGTCATGGGGAGCTTCTAAATGCCTGCTCCCTTAATGGCGCCTGCGGGGAAGCCTGCCCAGTAGATATTAAACTGCCTCAACTTATCCGTAGTTTGAGAAACAAACAACAAGCTACTGGCTCGACGCTAAAGGTAGAATCGTGGATCTGGCGTTTGTGGAAAGTGATCCATACCCACCCCAAACTCTATCGCCTAGTCACCAAGCTCATGGGCGCCTTACCTTTCATCAGCACTTGCTACCCAAAAGCATGGCGCAATACCCGAACACCGGCTCGCCCAAGTGCACGTACCCTTCACGAGAGGCTAAAGCATAGCCATCAAAAATTTGATGGACAAAGCAAGGAGCCACGCCAATGAACCAAGCTAAACTGAACATACTCTCACGCCTAAAACGCTCCAAGGGTTTTAAAGCACCAGAACGCGAGGGTTTGCCTAGCTCCCATAGAAGTCGTAGTGGTATTGTTCAAGCTGAAGATTTGCTTAGGCAGCTGATCTCAAAACTAGAAGAAAATCACGCAGAAGTACATCGAGTTAGCGCGTTTAAGTGGAAAACAACACTTACTGACATCATGGAAAGAGAAAAAGCCAAGCACTGCTTATTAGGGAATAATCTTGCATACCAAAGCGAAATTGAACAAGCTCTGCGCCTTCATAATAATAACATCAGCATTACACGCTACTCACAAGCTTATGAAACCCTTCGGGAAACCTTATTCCATAACATCGATATCGGCATCACCCTTGCACAGGGAGCAATAGCCGAAACCGGAACCTTATTGCTGCTGCCAAATAAAGACGAACCTAGAATGATGTCGCTTGTGCCACCAATACATCTAGTGCTACTACAAGAGGATCAAATCTACCCGGATTTATCAAGTTTGCTCAATGATGAACCTTGGGGTCAATGCGAGAAAATGCCAAGCAATGTTTTGTTTATTTCCAGCCCGTCGAAAACAGCAGATATACAACAAACACTAGCCTATGGCGCTCATGGACCCAAAAAGCTGATTGTCTTAGTTCAAGAAAACGCAGAGATATAGAGTGCTAAGGAGCAACGCTCAGCTCATCCAGAATCGATTCACTATCACCGCCTCCCGTTCTTAAACAGGGGAAAACCAATAGAATT
>NZ_LWGG01001058.1:0-2834 GCF_001635365.1 Oleiphilus sp. HI0128
TCAGCACTGCCTTCGAATAAGCGACCGCAACCACCTGAGAATAGTGTGTCCCCACAAAACAATGCGTCTAGTTGTTCGCAATAGTAGGCATTATGATCAAGCGTATGACCCGGAACGTCGAGGCTTTTGAATTGTAAGCCAAGTAAGCTGATCGCTTCGCCTTCAGACAGTTGCTCATCGATACCTTCAACTTTTGAGTGAGATGAGCCGAAGCTTTTACAGTCATATTGATCTTTAAGTTTTGCCAAGCCTCCCGTGTGATCAGGGTGGTGGTGAGTGATAAGAATTGCTACTAGGTCTAGCCCTTGTGAATTCAAATAATCTTGAGTGTCACTAAATGAGCCAGGATCAACAACGACAGCCTGCATGCTCGCGTCATCATATATACACCAGATATAATTGTCTGAAAAAGCAGGTATGCCATGAACTTTTATCATATGATAACTCTCACTTAGGTTGATTTGTCATAGCTTAGAATGAATACTGGGTAAATTAAAGCTACTTTAGATAGAGTCTGCTTTGTTGCGAGCACGCTGCGGGAGCTTTGCGATGTCAGGGTTACAAGATTTGGATAAAAATGCACAGGCTAACAGTTCTAAACAACAGCAACTGGAACAGTGGTTTCAGAGTGCTTTAGGACGTAGTTTATTAGCTGACCAACGGCGTAATATAGCAAATAAAATACATCGCTTGTTTGGCTATCACCAGGCTGAGATAGGTGTCTCGCATAGGGTGCCAGTAGGTAACCCAAGTAGCTTGGGGCATAAATTTTATGTGTTGCCAGAGTGGGAACCGGACTTACCTGAAAACTCTATTATTTCTTCTTCTGAGGAATTGGCATTAGAAAGCGAAACCCAAGATGTTGTTATCTTGCACCATGCACTAGATTTTTCCAGTGCGCCTCATCAAACCCTGCGAGAGGCAGCCAGGGTGCTCAAGTCTTCTGGTACGATGGTGATAGTTGGGTTTAACCCTCTCAGTACTTGGGGAGTGAGGAGGTTGTTAGGGAGGTCGCAGCAAGCACCCTGGAATAGTTGTTTTATTGGTGGTAAGCGAATCGAAGATTGGTTGAATTTGCTCGATTTTAGGGTGGGAACTACTAAATACCATTACTACGGCCTGCCTTTTAATAATGCAGGTTTATTTAGGCGTTTTTTGTGGCTCGATAAAGTGCTCAATACAAAAGTCCCCCTAGGCGCATACTATTTGATATCGGCACAAAAACAGGTCGGTTCACGAATCAATTCCTACTCAAAATGGCGTCGAGGTGCAAAGGTCGTAGGAATGCCTTTGGCAAGCTCACGGCACACTCGGGTTTTGGAACAAGACTTTTCAGTTTATAACGAGAAAGATAAAGAAGAATGATAGAGATTTATACCGATGGAGCCTGTAAAGGCAACCCTGGACCGGGAGGTTGGGGAGCATTATTAACAAGCGGGAAGCATCAGAAAAAGATTTATGGTGGTGAGCTTGATACAACCAACAATAGAATGGAGCTGCTTGCTGCAATTCGGGCGCTCGAAAGCTTAAAGAAACCTAGTGTTGTTCACTTACATACCGACTCCCAATATATGCGCAAAGGGATGCTTGAGTGGATAAAAGGTTGGAAGAAAAATGGCTGGAAAACTGCAGCCAAAAAGCCAGTAAAGAATGTTGAGCTATGGAAAGCGTTGGATGAGCAAGTCGCAACACATGAGGTAAAATGGTTTTGGGTGAAAGGTCATAGTGGTGATCCAGGTAATGAAATGGCTGACCAGCTTGCCAATCTCGGAGTTGACTCGGTTATTCGAAAAGACAGTATTGGTAAGGTTCATGTGATTGATGGAGTTGAAGGGTGAGGCAGGTCGTACTTGATACAGAAACCACCGGTATAAATCCTCAGCTTGGCCACAGGATAATCGAGATTGGTTGTGTCGAACTGATTGACCGTAAGCTGACAGGAAATCACTACCATGTGTATATCAACCCAGAGCGGGTCGTAGAGCAAGAAGCGATAGATGTCCACGGAATAACGAATGAGTTTCTAGCTGATAAGCCTTTGTTTGCTGATATTGCCCAAGAATTTCTTGAGTATATAAAAGGTTCTGAACTGGTTATCCATAATGCGGCGTTTGACGTTGGCTTTATCAACCACGAATTTAACCTTTTGGTCAACAAGATCCCTCCGGTAGAAAATTACTGTGGTGTATTAGATACACTAGCCATGGCGCGAGAGAAGCATCCGGGGCAAAAGAACAATCTGGATGCTTTATGTAAACGCTACGGGATCAATAATAGTCACCGTGAACTGCACGGGGCTTTATTGGACTCCGAAATACTCGCTGATGTTTATTTATTACTAAGTGGTGGGCAGACTAGCTTGTTGCTAGATAAGGAAAAGACAGATGAAGGTGGCGCCGGAGGTATTCGAAGGTTACCCGGTACACGCAAGCCTCTACCTGTTCTGGCTGCCAATACAGAGGAAGCTGCGTCTCATGAAAAATACCTCGAATCACTTAGAAAGAAATCAGACCAGGTGATTTGGGACTTATAAGTGTTTCATAAGTAGCAGAGCTAGTCTTTGCTAATTACGAAAACACACAGTGCTAAACTTGTTAAGCGTCGGAATTGTGATATAAATTAATAACCAACGATATTTTTTTAAATTGATTTAGAGCATGTTCTGACCATTAACTGAGACGTTATTTGGTTAGAAGTATTAATACAAGAATTAAAGCGGTTTTATTTTGAAACTTGATAATTACTCTTTGGACCGGAATTAGCTTATGGCCTTGTCATCTACGAGTCTAAGTTCTATTGAACTGGTTCAGCCGGAAATTGAAGCAACAATTCAA
>NZ_LWGG01001059.1:0-1956 GCF_001635365.1 Oleiphilus sp. HI0128
TGATTTGGGATTGCATGGAGACCCGAAAGGTACTGATATTCCATACATTTTTCCGTTATGTAACAGTAAGTATATATGCAGCTTCAAAAAACACATGAAAAATTGCATATTTTTTATTCTAGCTAAATTTTACGCAGCTTCGACCACTTCGATTATCTCAATCTCAAAATTGAGAACCAAGCCTGCTAAAGGGTGGTTTGCATCAACCAGGACGAAGTCTTTTTCTACTTTAACAACCTGAACAACCTGCGCATCAGAGCCGGTATTGGTCTGGAACTTCATACCTTCTACAACATGCTCTACTCCTTCAAAAGCTGACATAGGTACTTTTGACACAAACTCCGGGTTATGCGCACCATAAGCCATTTCTGGCGGCACCTGCACTTCCAAGCGATCACCCGCTTGCCTCCCCTTTACAGCTTCTTGAAGCCCTCGAATCACGGAAGCACCACCAATCTCAATTACCATTGGTTCGCCACCTTCTGAAGTATCGACTACTTGCCCATCATCATTCTTCAACCAATAGTTAACTTTATATACTTGCCTTTCTGCCATTATTTATCACTCTTGTTAATCAGACCGGCTTGCCAACCAATCTACAGCTATGCGCCAGGTATTTTGCGGCGCTTTGTTACCAGCAAAGACGCCCGCATGCCCACCCGGAACAACACAAAACTCTTTATCTTCTGAAGAGACTATATCCAAAACCTTGTGCGCAGCACTTACACTCACCAAATTATCAGACTCGCCTGCAAATGCCAGAATCGAGCATCTAATTTGATTAAACTCGGCCATCACCTTTCCAATACGCATTTTTCCTTTAGCCATGGTGTTATTGATCATCATATGAACCGCCATTTCCCGAATGGTACGCCCTGGATAATCTACCATGTCGTCAAACCACTTGCTCATAGTCAGACTTTCTTCCAAATACTCCCTATCCCATAAATTCAAAAACTTCTCATACGTATTAATCACTGAGCCCATTGGGTTAGTTAATTTAAACACTAGCGATGAAGTCCATCCAGGCACATGAAAATAGCGTGTCGGTAAATCAAGTAAGGAAAAATTAAGCACGTTGGAAACCAGGTGCGCTGGCTTATATATTGCCGACAAAACCTTACCTGCTGCGCCGCTCTGATGCATATCGATCGGACTCGCGACTGTCACCAGGTTTTTGACTGATTCATCACCTGAAACCGCCAGATACATAAGAGAAAGCAAGCCACCCATGCAGTATGCAAAGATTGACACCTCCTCCTCATCAGAATGCGTAATGACAGCATCCATGATCATTGGCATCCACTCTAGCACATAGCTTTCCAGCGACAGGTTTTTATGATCTGCGGTTACATCTCCCCAATCAACCAAGTAAACATCATAACCATTCGCTAAAAAATAACGAACAACACTTCTATGCGGCATCAAATCAAATATCATTGATGTTGCGGCTAAAGGCGGCACCAAGATAACGGGCGTTTTGTGTCGCTTTTTCTCTACCTTGATTTTCTCACCCGCGATCTCAATCTCATCATCCTCTAATGGGTGATAATGACGAACTGACATGATGCCATCTTGAAAGATTTCATCGAATGAACTCAAGTTTGAGATATTAAAGTTCTCCGAAAAAGCAAACTGCTCCACACCATTAAGAACAGATAAAAAAACTTTATCTAGCAATCTTAGCTTTTTCTCAACCATCTATAGCTACAACCCTGTTAACAATAAAAAGATATCTCACAGTTATTATCTTAGCCCCACAAATAAAAAAACCCCAGCACAAGCCGGGGTTTCTATAGTAGTACTACTGGCTTCCTAGCCTAAGAACTTGATCATAACGCCCGCAGCAACTGCAGAACCGATAACACCTGCTACGTTTGGCCCCATCGCATGCATCAACAAGAAATTCTGAGGATTATTATCCAGACCAACCTTATTCGATACACGAGCAGCCAT
>NZ_LWGG01001060.1:0-2308 GCF_001635365.1 Oleiphilus sp. HI0128
CCGTGATGGGCAATGACGACACCCTGGTCGATGAACTTCTGCAGTCAGGCAAAGAGGTAAACGATAAAGCGTGGCAATTACCCATTTGGGATGAGTATCAGGAACAGATCGAAAGCCCCTTTGCCGATATTCAAAATATTGGCGGCAAAGGCGCAGGCAGCATTACCGCTGCATGCTTCTTGTCTAGGTTCACCAAAGAATACAAATGGGCTCACTTGGATATCGCAGGTACAGCTTGGGTATCAGGAGGAAAAGACAAAGGTGCAACAGGTCGTCCGGTTCCTTTGCTACTGAACTATCTGTTAAGCAAAGCGTCTTAAATATCTAGCAAGACTATTGAGTTAATTACGACAGCGACAACAAAAGCATGCCCAGAATAGACCTATACCTCTTAAATGAAGCCAACTTTTCTGAGCAAATTGCTTTTTGTTGCCGTTTAACGGAGAAAGCCCTGCAACAACACAGTCGAATTCATATTCAGACTGTGGACGCTATTCAAAACGAAGCACTAAACAGCGCTTTATGGACTTTCAAACTCGAAAGCTTTATTCCTCATAGTCTCGGTCAAAATGAGTCAGAAAGCAAAACCGCGCCAGTCATCATCGATGACAAACCATTAAAGTCATCACTTCAAAAAGACGATTCTTTGCTCATCCTCCTACGAAAGCAGTTACCCGAGCGCTTGGAAGATTTCAGCCGTTTGTGCTTAATCATTCCGAATATTGAAATCGAAATTCAGGACGCACGTACCTTATACAAGCAACTAAAGAGCCTTGGCCATGAGGTTCATATCCACGATCTACGGAAAGCTTAGGGAAGTCTTTGCTTTTTTAAGCAACTATATTAAGCAAGTCCCTAGCTTCAGCTCGCTCACGCCATGTATAATGTCGGCCATTTTTTATCGTATGCCAAGCGAAAGTCAGGCACTCGACCTCTAGCCATTTTTAACGAGTAAGCATCAACGATTATGGATAAGACCTACCAACCTAGCGAAATAGAACAGTCTTGGTATAAAACCTGGGAAGAAAGCGGCTACTTCAAGCCTTCAAATGAAGGCCAGCCCTACACCATTATGATTCCGCCACCGAATGTCACCGGTAGCTTGCATATGGGACATGCCTTCCAGGACTCTATTATGGATGCCCTAACCCGCTATCACCGCATGAAAGGTCATAACACTTTATGGCAGGTCGGTACCGACCACGCGGGTATCGCAACTCAAATGGTTGTTGAGCGCAAGCTTGCTGCTGAAGAAGGCAAAACTCGCCATGACCTCGGACGTGAAGCCTTTCTCGATAAAATCTGGGATTGGAAAGAAGAGTCCGGTGGCACAATTACCCGTCAGCTTCGTCGTTTAGGTGCTTCTGTCGATTGGGACCATGAACGCTTCACGATGGACGATGGCTTTTACAAAGCCGTTCAGGAAGTATTTGTTCGTTTATACAAAGATGACTTAATCTATCGCGGCAAGCGTTTGGTAAACTGGGATCCTAAGCTTCACACGGCTATTTCAGACCTGGAAGTCGAGAACAAAGACAAAAAAGGCAATATGTGGAACCTTCGCTATCCACTAGCCAATGGTGAAAAAACCTCTGAAGGTAAAAACTACTTAGTCGTCGCAACCACTCGCCCCGAAACCATGCTGGGTGATACAGGCGTTGCAGTCAACCCTGAAGATCCACGTTACAAAGACCTGATCGGTAAGTTTGTAGAATTGCCTCTTGTTGGTCGTTTGATCCCGATTGTGGGTGATGATCATGCCGACATGGAAAAAGGCACTGGTTGTGTAAAAATAACACCTGCGCACGACTTTAACGATAATCTAGTGGGTAAGCGCTGCGGCCTAGCGATGATCAATATCTTCGATATTGATGCTGCCATCCTTAAAGAAGCAGAAGTTTACGACACTGAAGGCCAAGCTTCAGATGCTTTCGATACAGCCCTACCCGCAGAATTTGCTGGCTTGGATCGATTTGAAGCGCGTAAAGCCATCATTGCAAAATTTGAAGAGCTTGGCTTATTAGAAAGTATTGATGATCACAATTTGGTTGCACCCTACGGCGACCGCTCAGGTGTTGTCATCGAACCACTTCTTACAGACCAGTGGTTCGTTCGTGCAGGCCCGCTAGCTGAACCTGCAATACAGGCAGTTGAAGATGGCGAGATTCAGTTTGTTCCCAAGCAATACGAAAACATGTACTTCTCCTGGATGCGCGACATTCAGGACTGGTGTATCTCTCGCCAGCTTTGGTGGGGACACAGAATCCCGGCTTGGTACGATGCTGAAGGTAATGTTTACGTTGGCCGC
>NZ_LWGG01001061.1:0-4270 GCF_001635365.1 Oleiphilus sp. HI0128
TTTCCAAGGGGGCCGTATTGTCAACAATGCAGCAGATTCTTCCAAGCGGTTTGATTACGTCTATCATAAGATCGAAGTATTGATCGGTGCTATTACAGCAGAGAATATAATCAACGCTAGGAATACCAATATCAGAAAGTTGTTTATCTAAAGCTTTGCTATGATCGATTACATGTTTGGCACCCATTTTCTCGCACCAAGCTTTGCTTTCAGGGCGAGACGCGCTTGCGATAACTTCAAGCCCGGCAAGCTTTGTGGCGATTTGAGTGGCGATCGAACCAACACCGCCTGCACCACCGATAATTAAAATCGTGGGTTTGGCGTGTTCTGCTCTTGAGCCATCAATTGAAATATTTAACCTTTCAAAAAGGGCTTCCCAGGCCGTAATTGCTGTGAGTGGAAGGGCTGCGGCATTAGCTGAATCAAGGGAGCGTGGTGCATAACCTACGATGTTTTCATCGACTAAATGAAACTCACTATTGCAACCTTGCCGTGTAATATCGCCGGCATAGAACACCCTGTCACCAGGGCTAAAAAGGGTGACGCTTTCACCTACGGAAACGACTACACCACAAGCGTCCCAACCAAGTATTTTGGTCTCTTCTAGAGTTTGCGATTTTGGCCCCCGAACCTTTGTATCAACAGGGTTGACGCTAATGGCTTCGATTTTAACTAGTAGGTCGTGCGCGGTGGGGTGAGGCATATTCGCTTCGAAGTCGATTAAGCTTTCAGGGTCTTCAATTGCTAGATATTGGTTTAGGCCAATCGCTTTCATAAGGTTATCACTCTGGGGTTTTGATTAAACAATCATGGCAAAACACTAGGCATCCAGCAAGTTATCAAGCGACATATCATAGCCGGGAGCAAAAACTTCAAGAAAGTAGTGTACTGGTGCAAGGTTCATATCATTAAGGCGTGAACTGATTTCCTGTTCAGCTTGTTCAAACTCGCGGTTTCCTGCACGCAATTCTGCCCGGCATTTAAGAAGAGCGGAAAGTCGGTCAGCGGCTTTGAGCAAAACCAGGTAGTGCTCCGGGAGCGTATCTTCAAGCAGGATACTACTAAAATCTTGATGCAAGGAAGCAGGCAGCAGGGCAAGCAACTCATGCTGTGCTTTCTCTTCGACCCCTTTGTAAGCGGTACGCATCGCCTCGGAGTGATATTTTACCGGTGTAGGCATGTCGCCAGTGATGACTTCTGTCGCATCATGATAAAGCGCAACGACAGCCAAATGGTTTGCATCTATTTTATTATTTAGATCGCAGTCTTTGTTATGAATGATTGCCAAGATATGAGCTATCGTAGCGACTTCCCATGAGTGCACCGCGACATCCTCATGAATTGCATTACGCATTAGACTCCAACGTTTAATCCATTTAAGCCGGCTGACATAGGCGAAGAAGTGGCTAATAGTTTTGTGCATGGCTTTCTCTATGTTTGCGAATGGGTTTAGTTGGGCTTGATTGTAAAAATCGAGGCTACTGTCGGAGCCTGTTCGGCAGACGGGGACTCTTTTGAGGCTTCACTCGTGACAACTTTAGGTTCGAGGGTGAATATCCGTTGCTCTGGAATTCCGCCAATCTCCACCAAGGAACTAGCGATGGCCAGTGCCCTACTCTTCGCAAGCACTGCTAGTTTATCTTCGCCAAGCACCTGCCCACCAGGTTCTAGATCGACACTTCTATCTGCTACGCCCCGTACTTCAATACTTAAATTAGGACGCTTCTTCAAAGCTTCAGCAAGCTTAAGAATCTTCTCACTTTCAAGCGCATCGATTGACGAAGACATAGCAGAAAAATTCACAGATGATATGTCATCAGAACCTTCAACCAAGGAGCCTAGGATAGAGAAAGGGCTGGTTACCACTTTGGTAATCAGGTTTGTGAAAGCTGTTAGCAGTACGCCGCCAAAGCTGAAGCTCGGGTCACTCAAGTCTCCACTAATTGGTAGGTCGATATCTATTTCACCATCGAGGTTTTTCATAATACCTATAGCCAGAGGAAGTGGTAAGACTGTGGCATCGGGGCTATCGACAGACTTTCCAAAGTTAAATTGATCTATAAAGACTTTATTGTCCGCTTTCAGCTTAGAGCCCTTGATGTCGTAAGCCAGGTCAAGATCCAACTTGCCTTTATCGATCAGGTAGCCAGCATACTTAGCCGAATATGGACTGGCGGTACTTAGGTCAATATTGTTGACCTGAATATCTAAGGCAGTATTAGGTTGAGCGCTGAGTGGGTTAGTTGTGCCATTAATGGCAATTTTTCCATAGGTATCGAGGTTTCCAGATAGTGCTACTTTTGAGTGGGCATCAATGTCTGAAGAAATATTAGTGATGTCGCCGGAGAATTGCTCGACATAAGTATTAAAAACCGGTGTTAATGAAGCATCGATATAGTCGAAGCGGCCTTCTTCAATAATAATTCGATTGATGGCAATATTCGCAGGCTGACTTGCTTGGTCTTGTTCTCCTGCTGTTTCGCTTTTGTGCTCTTCTTGCGAATGATCTTCTGTTACAGTGTTTCCTTCTTCTGTCTCACTCGGTTTTGATTTACTTAGTTGAGCCAGGCTCATCTCGCCTTTTTCAGAGATTTTAGCTCTCGCATAGGGCTTGGAAATTTGTACTGTTTCAACTGAAATTGAAGGGGCTTGCTGCTCGCCTGCCAGCTTAAGCTTGACGCCTTTTAGAGCGAAGGTCTTGAAGCCGGCTACCTCTTGTCTTTCAATACTCTCCTTTATATCAAGGTTATTGACTGAAGTATTGCTAGTGATTTCTCCAGACAAGCCTGAGTCTGTCATGCTTAATTGATAGTTTGATGATAGATCCAGTTGACCTTGTTCAAGCAGCACATTGAGTTGCTCACCTATATATGGTTGTGACCAGTGTAATGGCAGGGCTGAAAGTGAAAGATCACCTTCGACATTGAGTGGTAAGGCAGCCAATTGGCCTGAAAGACTTTGCTTGGCCCCTCCGGTATTAAAGGAAGCATTATAGGAAAAGGCTTTATCAAGTTCGTAGGAGACCTTTCCAAGCTCAAGGTATATATTTTCGAGACTTATATCGGCGGGTGTTTCCAGGCTAGCGTCTTGCCAATTGATCAGCCCTTCTTTTAGCTTTATCGATGTCACTGACCACTTGAAAGGTGCTTCCTGAGTCGAGTGACTTGTGTCGTTGCTGGTTTTTGCTATAGGCTCTGAGGCCTCACTTTCGTTGGTATCAGTAGCAAGCTTTTCTTGTTGAAGTGGACGTAGCAAATTTATTTGTGAGGTCTCATCCTTTTTAGCAAATAACACGGGCTTTTCTATTAGCAAGTTGCCCAGCTTAGCTGTACGTTCTTCCAGATTAAAATTGATAGGGCTAAGCGACACTGAATCGAGTGTAAATAAGCTCTCTGTATCTTGAGTCTCAGCCAAGGCAATCTGAGAAAGCGACACCGAGCCAGTTTCGATCAGCAGGTGTGATCTCTGGTCACTAAATTCAGTATCGTAGCTGCCTTCTAGTGAAATTAGTGCGTTATTAAGTGAGTAGGGAGAGAAAGGTTTGACGTAATGCCAGAAGCTTGAAGAGCGAAGATTGCTCAAGGCCAAAGAGCCTTTAGAAGAAAAAGGGGCAATGCCAATTTGTCCCTTCCATGAAAGCTCTTGACCCTGGCCTAGTGAGAGGTTTAGTGAGTAGTTGCCACCATCATTATGGTCTGTCGAGAAGTCCTTTAATGCGAGATTGAGAGGCTCAAGCTTTAGCATAAAGGTTTCATCGCTAGAGCGATCGGTAAAGTTGACCAGTCCATGAGAGATAGAGATCAGGCCGAAAAAGAAGGCTAAAGGCTCTGAGTTATCGACTTCCTCTGGCGCTGCCTCGCTGTCAGCTTTTACAAAGTCACGCTGGAAATTTAACAGACCTTGCTCGTCAAGCTGAGCATTGATACTAGGCCTCGTCAAACTGACTTCATCAAAAGCTATGCGCCCCCCCAATGAACCGAGGGCGCTAAAGTTGACGTAGAATCGATCAAAGCTGACGCTATCTTGCTGGAACTCATCCTTAGCTTGGAAACCGTGAACGGCTAGAGATAGTGCGTAAGGGTTGAAAACAACTGATTCGATTTGCGTATCCCAGGCTGCAATATCCTTAAGGGAGTTGATGGCCTGCTGCTTAACAATATAAGGTACAGCAAACCAGCCGAATACACTGTAGATTAAAAAGAAAAGAATGAGCCAGAACTTCTTGGATTTGAAATTAAGGATGGTCGACACAGTGTAACCCTCTAGAGTG
>NZ_LWGG01001062.1:0-3106 GCF_001635365.1 Oleiphilus sp. HI0128
AGCCACCAGCAACTGCAAAGGCGTTGAGTCGATCGTATCATTTAGATCACCAAGCATAATGGTTGGCATATCTTCCTTCGCACTAGATTTCCAAAAGTCATTGTAGAGAAGAGCTGCTTCAGTTCCTCTCTGCATACTTGAAGCCCACCGACCATGCAGGTCGTCGTAAAGGAAATTACGAACTTGTTCATTGTCGGCTGTATCCACATAAAAGTGACGATCAAACTTCGACCTTTTAGACTTCAAGTGCGCCACATACACGGCAACCTTGGAGTAATCATCGATTTCAATAACGGCCCTGATCGGCTGACGACTAAAAACAAATTCTGAGTTGAGCCCCAAACTCTGAATCAAATATTGATCAACCGAAACTGCTTCACTAGATAGGATGGGGAATTTTGAAGCAATCGCGACAACGGGCATATCAAACAGATAGTCAGACTTCTTGTTGGGCTGTTCGACTGTTGCAAAATAGTCAAAGCCCGCTGACTTTGACAAGCTATTCAGAGCCGATACGGAAAACACCTCCTGAAAACCAACAATATCTGCGCCAATTACTTTCAGAAGCCTAAGTATCCATGCTTCCTTCTTACGCCATTGTTGGTCAGTATAAATATTCTCCAACTCGTAAAATGCATTGGGAGGTTCAATATAGTTAAAAAGGTTAAACGTACAAACCTTAAACTGACGTGTTTGTTTTACCATAATTCTGAGCAAAGTGCTTCGCTGCACTCGCTCTTACCTCCAATAGCCAGGGCCATGATTTAAAACAATAAGAACTTAGAATAAATTTTAGGGTTGGTCCTAATTCGATACAAGGTCAACACGCCAAGGTATAAACCCAAGTGAACCAGAAACTAAGAATTCGCGTATCTAAATATATATACTTAATAACTTCGATTTCAGCGCATCCTTAATTCGATTGAAGGGAGAAATATTTATATGAAGCATCTAGCAAAAATTACGATCATTGGTTTGCTATGCTTGGCGAATACATCATTAAGTTACGCAAGCTGTGACCCCTTGCTAAACTATGAATCCAAGCGTCTTCACTCTTCAAAATCTATTGACTTCTGTCAGGCTTTTGAAGGGAAAACCTTGCTTATCGTTAATACAGCAAGCCGATGCGGATTTACCCCTCAGCTATCTCAACTTGAAGCGCTTTATCAAAAATATAAAGATGAGGGTTTGGAAATTGTCGGTTTCCCTTCTAACTCCTTCAGGCAAGAATTAGCAACTGAAGCAGAAACAGCTAGCGTCTGCTTCAAAAACTTCGGCGTTAGTTTCACCATGCTAGCGCCGAGCTATGTAACAGGACCTCAACAAAACGACTTCTACAAAATGCTAAAACAACGGACTGAAAAATCACCAAATTGGAACTTCAACAAGTTCCTCATCTCTTCCGATTTATCAAGTATTTCCTTGTTCAGATCTCAGGTAACCCCCTTAGACAGTGTATTAGAGGAGGCTATCAAAAGATCTCTTAATTAATTTAGTAGCATCAGGGTTATTGTAATCGTTTGAGATATCCGCAGCACAGATATACATATACTTATAAACAAGAGCTAAGAGTAATTTGTCGACAAACCTGCGGCCCTCTTTTATTTTACTTAGTCAATCCACACCCACTACTGAATCTTGCCACCATGGTACCCACAGATTAGGGTATCAGATACGCGAACATTCGCATCAACACCCCTTAACCATTTTCCCTACACCAATCCTATCGGTTAGGGACTCAAACCTGCCACGTGCAGAAAACATGATTGGCGCCAAGAGTAGCAGAGAGTGCAGCCCAATAGTTCGCGCTATTCAAGGAACAAGCGCAGCTCGTTCCCAACTGTGGCCTATATGTCGATATAAAGTGCGCTCATGCAAGCCAGTTTCATGGCCTCGCCAGTACTCTAGATAATTCACAGACACCACCAGCCCAAGCGCATTATCTGTGAAAGGAACTGTATCAGGATTAGGGTACTTTTCTTTCAGCGCGTTAATACCCCGTTCTACCTCAAATGAGCCTTCCAGGGCAGCGCTCTGGTGCGCGACAGTATGATAAAAATGATCCAGCAACTTTGAAATATAAGGTTTATGCTGCCAGTGAGTTTCAAGAACCTCAGGACACATTAATGACAATTCACCCCGAACTCTAAATTGCTGTAGTAGCGAAGGATAGAAAAATAGCAGTTCTACCTTCGCCTCGTTTAAATGTAGTAGGTTCTTTTGGGCAAGTTTGTTCACAAACAGTACACAACTATCTGCATTGATTTCGCGTACGACCAAGGTGCGCATTCTTGGTTGAGACGCATCATTTTGCTCGAGTGTCGCGAGTGTGCAATATTTAGCACTGGGGTCCTGGTTTTGCTTGGCCTCTTGCCTAGCGTTCATCAACAAAGTCATAGGTTGATATTCAGTCATAAACTCTTCGCCCTGTTAATCTACGTAACCACTGCCAATAGCACTAAAGGGAAGCTCCAAGCCCAGTTCGGGCACCTGCGCTGCTATCCAAGCTGGAAAGGTGTTGCTGTTCGGGCCAGGAAAAACTTTATACTCGTTAGCCCAGGGGTAACGTTCAGCTAAAGCAACTATTTCTTCGATCAACTCTTCTGCTTCGTCACCTCGCTTATCCAAAAGAATTTGGGGCTGACTACCAAACCAATACCTATCAGGAATATCATTCTCGACTCTCAACACAGACAGTCCTCGTTTGGCACGCCAACCTATCACTTCAAGAACGGTATATTCAGAAGCATCTCTTGCTTTCACCGCAATCCAAGTATGTATCGCAAACCAACCTCGCCACCCCCATGCATCGGCACCATATACCTGAATAACCGCTTCGGGAGTTTCGGTAGACAAAGGGGCGAGCCCGGAAGAGTCTCTAGACGCTTCTCGCCAGCTTCCCGTGCTGCACCCCACCGCTAACACACTGAAAAGTATCATACTAAATTGAATCAATGCCTTAATGGTAAACATCGTCTATTTCCCCGTTATCTTCTCCGTAAAAACAAGACCTTAGTCTTACAAGCACTGGGCTTACAAACAACACGCCTTTTCCTCCGACAGAAAGACATTCAGCCCCTTCTCCTCAGCACGCGTCTACTTTTTT
>NZ_LWGG01001063.1:0-28755 GCF_001635365.1 Oleiphilus sp. HI0128
ATCCGCCAACAATACTCGAGCATGAGCACTTTTCAGTTCGTGCTGCCTGGCAAATACTGCAAGATATCGATAACAAAGCACCAAGCCTGGAACCTTTAGATATTCTGTCTCTGATGGAAACCACCTCAATTTCCCCAAGTGATTTATTTAATCGACACGCTCACGCCCTTTGGCCGCTGATTGCTCCCAGCGACCTGGCGAATAATCCGGACTCCTTACCTGATGAATTCGCCAGCAAATTACAGCATGTTTTATCAAGCCTGGTATCGGGTGAGCTGGATGCAGACCGCGCCGATTACATGCTTCGCGACGGTTTTCACTCCTCGGTCACAATTGGAGGCTTTAACCTGGACCACCTGCTAAGCAATATTCATTTTGGTTGGTGTCCACAAACTAACTGGTTCGGTCTGGCAATTGCGGAAAAAGGCCTAAGCTCTCTAGAAGACTTTGTTTATAGTCGTCACCAAATGTATCGACAAGTCTACGCGCACAAAACAGCTCAAGGCTTCGACTGGCTGCTCCGCGCTGCGATTGATGAAGTGATGCAAAACCCCGAAGTGTCGAGCTTCGTTAACGCCAGTCTGGACAATATTGATAGTTTCAAGTATCTAACAGACAGCTATTTCTGGGAAGCTTTTCGAAAGCACGCTTCGGTTAAGAAAAACTCTTACTCTTCCTGTATTCTGGATAGACATAAGATGCGCTATCTAGCGACACGAGACAACCTCAGCAAAGAAGAAGAGCTTCATTACCTAAATTTCTTATCAAAGGAATTTGGTCACCCTGAGCAGCAATTAGTCTCATCTAGCATTACTGCACGATTCACAAAAATCAAAGATGGTTTTGAAGACATCAAAGTATTAGTATCAGATCATCAAAGACAAGCACCGACCTTAAAATTAATCTCGGATACCAGTCGTTTTTTTGATAAATTTACCGACGAAAGGATTACACACTTTTATCTTAATCCCGTCGACAAGGAAACGTATTAAGTTTACACGATAAGGACCCGGACGTTTAATGAAAACAAGAGATCGAATACTCCATAAAAGCCTGGAGCTTTTCAATGAGCTGGGTGAACCGAATGTCACCACGCTATTGATTTCTGACGAGCTTGATATAAGCCCGGGGAACCTTTACTACCACTTCAAAAGTAAAACTGACATTCTGACGAATTTATTTGAGTGGTTTGAAAATGAAATGGGAGCTCTGTTGGAAGCGCCCAATACAACGCCAGATATCGAGGATCAATGGTTCTTTCTGCACTTGATATTCGAGCACATTGAAAAGTACCAATTTCTTTATAAAGATATCGTCCATGTGCTCGGTCGCCATGACAATATCAAGCTACGCTTCAATAAAATCATTCAAAAGAAAAGGAAAGCTACGCTCAATATTTTGAAGGGACTAGAAGAGCAAGGCAGTATCGAAGCAAATAATGATGAGCTCGAAGCCTTGTGTGAGAATATCGTACTAACGGCAACGTTCTGGATCAATTACTGCATTGTCTCGAGCAACAAGAGTTTGTCTGAAGACATGCTCGCTCGAGGCGTTTATCAGGTTATCTCGCTGGTGGCACCGTTTTTAGATAAAGAACAGCGCCAACTACTCAACGAATTGAAAAAGGCCTACTTGTAGGCCGTTCTTCTAATCATTGATCAAACGATTATTTCTCAGCCAGTTTGGCCTCAAGCTCAGACACACGTTGTTCCAGTTCCGCAACACGATGATTAGTTGGAATCCCTAAGCGCACCAAAGCCGATGATACTCGCTGATCGAAAACACTCTCAAGCTTACCGAAGGTACCGCTGGCTTTCTCTCTAACATCCTCAACACGATCCTCTACCGCCTTGAACTGTTTTTCTACTACGCCACGGGTCAGGCTTTCTATTTCCTCACCTTCCTTTACAAGCTTGTCGAAAATCTTTCCGGTATCTTCTTCAGCTTTATTGTAGGCCCCTAAACCTGCCAACCAGATCTGACGTGCAGACTCTTTGATTTTCTCGGATAGCTGCGAGCTCTGGTCACCATCCTTTATTTGTTTGATCTCATCGCTCTGGTCGATATCTTTTGACATATTTCACCCTCTCGTTCGAGACTACTCAATACGGGTAATCGTGTCGCTATACACCCGGTATTGATTCAGTAACTAGCGTTTAACCAGCCCTGCATTAATAAGATTTTACAATTTAGCCTTTGTTGAATGCAGCTTTATTGTCTATACCCAATAGTATCGATAATAAAAGGTTTATGAAATGGGTTTGATAAGTAAATCGGCACTAATTGATTTAATCGTAGGCTGGTTGACACACGAGCGTCCTCCCAGCAGCATTCCTATGAGTGACTTTGAGCGCACACGCTACGAAATCAAACCTGGCGACGTAATCCTCATCGAAGGTCGTAGCCGAGTGAGTGATGTCATCAAAACCATTACTCAAAGCTGCTGGTCACATGCCGCTCTGTATATTGGCCGGCTTCATGAAATTGAAGACCCTACCACAAGACAAAAGGTTAAAGAATATTTTGACGGGCAACCCGACGTTCAGCTCATTGTCGAAAGTGAACTTGGTATGGGTACGCTAGTCAGGCCGCTATCAACTTACGATAGAGAGCATATGCGCATTTGCCGACCTAGGGATTTAACCTATGGCGATGCTCAAAAAGTAATAAATTACGCAGTCGGCCGACTTGGTACCGACTACGATATTCGCCAAATCTTCGATTTACTACGCTTTCTGTTTCCCTGGCTAGTGATGCCACGAAAATGGCGCTCGAGCCTATTCACCTCACATGTAGGCACCACAACGAAGACAGTCTGCTCAACAATGATCGCAGAGGCTTTTGCTTCAATTCAGTATCCGATTCTTCCCTTGGTCAAGCGCAGCGAGCAACATGAAGTAAAAATCTATCGACGCAACCCCAAACTGTGCACCCCCAGTGATTTCGATTACTCCCCCTATTTCGACATCATCAAATACCCTTTTATGAATTTTGCCCAATCACAACCTCATTACCGCCTATTGCCCTGGGATACGGACAATATTCACTCAGAACACAAACCACACCGCTAAGTGCTGGAGTTCCAGCACAGGCTAATCTCTCGTCGGCTAAAAACCATATCAAAGGTTAGCACGCCAACTTAGAAGAAAATATCATTAAAAAATGCTTGTTTTTTGAGCGATCTGACTAATACTTTGAGTGTCTGATAAGCGAAGTGCAATTATCAGCAATGAAAGACTTTCATGGATACTACTCGCACTATTTACCGGATTCGTATCCCAGCGAATCCGGTTTTTTTGCTTGACCTGAATTAAGAACATACTTCTCTTAGGTAATCTCAAATCCAAGCGATTTAATCAATAACTCTGCTCATGACTCTGCTACACTAAAACTAACAGACTGAATCTTTGTTCATTTATCAATTCTATCAAGTACTATCAGGTTCAGATTTTCAAAACACTCCAATATAAGTACGTTCAGGCACACTACCGGCTCAATGAATATTTCATTCTTAACTATTTCAAATAGTATTGGACTCCTGGCCTTCCTGCTACTCGCAGTATTTATCGCTAGCAAGTATTTACGCAGATCCGTTGATCGTTCCTTACTACTTGCTGCGCTAGCAAGCAGTTTATGGATGGGCGCATTGGTCGCACAAGGCTTAGGCTTTGATGTGCCATTCTATCTACGATACACCTTTGAACTCATTCGCAATGCAGCCTGGTTTGACGTTCTCTACGCGCTCTTGGGGATTAGCTTCATTCCTAACCAACAACAAGGCAGAGACCGCTTTTATCTCAGTTCGGCCATTCTCGCTCTGCTCGCTGCTATGGTCTTTATTACCTTGGCCCAAGGTATCTCAGGCTCACAATGGGTGTCCAGCTATTCGATTCTGTTGTTTCAGGTATCACTTTCTATCGTCGCACTTTTACTTTTAGAACAAGTATGGCGTAGCGCGAATATGTATAGCCGTTCCGGAATCAAATACCTAACCATCGCGATTGGCACCCTGTTCTGCTACGACTTCTTTATGTATTCAGATGCACTCTTGTTTCGCGAGTTATCCGCCCCACTATGGGAAACGCGCGGCGCAATTAATGCCCTGGCCGCTCCTTTTATCGCGTTGACTTTAATGAACAACCAAAAACAAGTCATCGGAATGCACGTCTCACGTCAAATGGCTTTCCATTCGACAACACTGGTGGTCGCCGGAATCTACCTTATCTTAATTTCTGCCGGTGGCTACTATATCAGTGTATTTGGTGGCACGTGGGGTGAAGCTCTACGAATACTGTTTATCGTAATCGGCCTAATAACATTAATACTTCTAATTAGCTCTCCAATTCTACGCGCACGTATAATGGTTTTTATTAGTAAGAATTTTTTCGACTATAAATACGACTATCGCGACGAATGGATCAAGAGTACACGCGCGCTTTCTGATACAGATACCTCCCACCCTCCATCACTACAGGCGATAAAAATCCTTGGCGACTTGGTCGGGAGCCAGTCGGGCGCGATCTGGATTAAAGACGAGGAAGGTTTATTCAAACCCAAAGCACAATACCACCTACCTGATGCAAAGTTCGGAGACATCGACCATCATTCCGAGCTAATAACCTTCTTCACCCAAAATGACTGGATCATCAACCTCGATGAATACATGCTAGACCCAAGCAAATATAAGCTGATCGAAATTCCGGAAAGCATGCTTCACCTCGAGCACCCATGGCTGATTCTGCCCCTTGGGGTCGGTGAAAACCTATCCGGATTAGTCTTGCTATGTGAACCCATCGCAACGATTGACCTAAACTGGGAGAATTACGACCTGTTGAAAATTGTTTCTCAGCAAGCATGTAGCTACATTGTTCAAAGTGACTCTCAGGAAAAGCTAGGTACTGCCATGCAGTTCGAAGCGGTAAATAAAGCATCTGCCTTTCTGGTTCATGATATAAAGACCATTATCGCGCAGCTATCTTTGCTCGTTAAGAATGCCGAAAAGCACAAATCCAACCCTGCTTTTGTTGACGATATGATTCGCACGACAAGCCATACAGTCGAGAAAATGGATCACCTGCTACAGCAAATTCATAATCCAAACCAGAACAATGAGGAAGCTTCCGTTGAGCTAGGTGAAATATTGCTAGAGATCTACCAAAGTCATAAAAAATCTAGCCCATCCCCGTCTTTAGAAGCACTTGAGCAGCCAATATGGATACATGCAGACAAAGAACAACTGCGTTCCGCAATAGGGCATATCGTTCAAAATGCCATAGATGCGACCGACAAAGCAGGAGAGGTCTCCATTGCCAGCAAGCAAACTTCCGAGCATATCTTTCTTTTTATACAAGACAGCGGCATTGGTATGAGCGAAGAGTTCATTCAGAACCAATTATTTAAGCCTTTTGAAAGTACCAAAGGCCTTACGGGTATGGGAATCGGCGTGTACCAAAGCCGTGAATATTTAAGAAAACTAGGCGGCACAATCAGCGTCACGAGCCAGATAGAAGTAGGCACCTGCTTCACCTTAAAAATTCCTCTGGCTAAAGGTTAATTCAAGGGTAAAATTTCAATGCTATTTCAAAGACTGTACGGGTAATTAAACGTGAAACGAAAACTTTTAATTGTAGAAGATGATCCTGGCCTACAAAGCCAAATGCGTTGGTGTTTTGAAGGCGTTGACGTACATCTCGCATCAGACAGGGAAGCTGCGTTGTCCATACTCCGTCGTGAAGAGCCACAAGTCGTGACACTGGATCTTGGACTACCTCCAGACCCAGGCGGTTCAAGCGAAGGCTTTCAAGCGCTCGAAGAGATACTAAGGCTAGCCCCAACAACAAAAGTAATCGTTGTTACTGGACGGGAGGAAAAAGAAAATGCTGTCAAAGCTGTTGGCTTGGGCGCAAGTGATTTTTTCCAAAAACCTTTAGATGCCGATATTCTTTCATTTATTGTTGATCGAGCCTTCCGCATGCATGAGCTGGAGAAGCAAAATCAAGAACTATCAACAGGCTCATCCTCATCACGCTTAGCGGGCATTATAGCGAGTAGCAGCAAGATGCTAGAAGTCTGTCGAATGATAGAAAAAATAGCACCTGCTGATGTGACGACCCTTTTATTAGGTGAAACCGGGACAGGAAAAGAAGTACTCGCGAAAGCAATTCATCAAGTTAGCCCAAGGCAAGATAACCCGTTTGTCGCTATTAACTGCGGAGCAATTCCTGAAAACCTGCTTGAAAGCGAGCTATTTGGACACGAGAAAGGTGCTTTTACTGGCGCAACCCAAACCAAACAAGGAAAGATTGAACTCGCAGATAGCGGCACTTTATTTCTTGATGAAATTGGCGACATGCCGATGCCGCTTCAAGTTAAGCTATTACGCTTCCTTCAGGAAAGAGTGATTGAAAGAGTTGGCGGCGTTAAACCGATACCCGTAGATGTTCGAGTTGTTTGCGCAACCCACCAGAATGTCCAACAACTCATTGACCAAAACTTATTCAGAGAGGATCTCTATTATCGAGTGAGTGAAATTTCTCTCAATATCCCCCCCATCAGGGAGCGTGACGGTGATGCGATTATCATTGCACAAGCTTTGCTTAAAACTTTCGCTCAACAAATGAACCGTCCGACATTAGCATTTAACGAAGATGCGATGCGAGCAATAAAGAGCTATGAATGGCCAGGTAATGTTCGAGAAATTATTAACAAAGTAAAGCGGGCAGTCATCATGGCTGATGATAAGCTTGTCACGAGCTCAGACCTTGAGCTGTCAAATGATGCTTGTGCGACTGAAGAGGCGCTTAATCTTCGCCAAATAAGAGACGCAGCAGAAAAAACGGCAATCACACAAGCTATTCATGCCGCACAGAATAATATGGCGCAAGCAGCTAGACTACTCGGAATTACTAGGCCGACACTCTATAACCTGACGGAAAAGTTTGGAATTAATACCCACGAGCAATAGCCCTATTCGCTACACTCATAGGAGTAAGAAAAAAGCCTGCTTCATGCAGGCTTTTTCTCAAGGGTTACTGCTTGGCTCGAGCAGCGTTTAAATGCTCTTCAATTTCTTCCATTTCCGGAGCGAGCTTATGTGCTTTCTCTAGATAAGGTAAGCCTTCAGAAACCTTCCCGTTATCAACGAGTACCCAACCATAACTATCAAGAACGGCTGGACTCTCCGGCGCTAAGTCTACAGCTTTAGCTAACAGCTCTAACGCCCTCGAATCTTTTTTCTCAAAATAGATCCACCCTAGATTATTCAGAGCCATGACGTTATTGGGCGCAATTTTCAGAACTTTTTCATAACCTTCAACCGCTTTTATACGTTGCCCCCGCTGCTGATAAGCTAAGGACTGATACATAAGCGCTGGGGTACTGTTAGGTAGCTTAACCAACCAATCTTGAAGGAACTTGTTTTGGGCAGGCTTATCACCCAAAACACCTAGCACTCGATATAGTTTTTCAGCTGTAGAATCTACGGGTGCATTTCCCCAGCTTTGCATCAATAGCTTACGCGCTGTTGAATAGTCATTCTTGGATAGCGCAATATCACCGCGCAATATGTTCACAACAGGGTGGCTATCATTAATAGCCTCTATTTGACCAAGTACTTTCTCAGCCTCATTAACACGTCCAGCCTTCAGCTCAAGATCAACTAAAAAAGACAATAAGCGCATATTATCCGGTTCACTCGTTAGAACCTCAGCGACTTTGGTACGCGCCGTAGCGAAATCGCTCTTACGCATTGCAATTAAGGCTTCAACATACTTAATTCCATCACCTAAACGCTTGGTTTTTCCATCTTCTCCGTGAGCCGCTTTCGCTTTTTCAAGATACGCTTTAGCATCCGATACATTCTGCTGTGAGATCGACTCCTGAATCAGTACATAATATGGCGCTAGCTGAGCATTACTATTTGCGAAGAACTCTAATTTACTACGTCCTTCGGCACCTTGATCTTCGATAAGATAAACAGATAGCAAACCTTTATAACCCAACTCACTTTCGGGGAACACCCGAATAATTTCATTAAACGTTTGCTTTGCTGAATCGCCTTTACTTAAAGATATCTCAGCTTTTCCTTTCGCAAACAAGGCATTTAGATAACCTTCACCTTCCTTGTTTACCTCTGCAGCCATAGTAAAACGTTTTAACGCTGTGGATATATTCCTTTGATTCAGCGAGAAGTAACCGGCTACTAAATTGGTCGCATAATCTCTTGGTTTAGCTTTCAACGCACTGGCGATAAATTCTTCAGCTTTCTTCGCTCCGTCATGACGCAAGTGGAAACTTACAATGCTTCTTAACAGTTGAAGATCTGAACTATCTAGCTTGTATGATTGATCTAGCTGTTGCCATTCTTTACCTTTATTCGCTCCTGGGCCACTACGGTAGTAATCTGCCAAAGCAAGGCGAACCCGAATATTCTTTTCATCAAACGACAAAGCTTTCAGAAGGGCATTCTCACCCTTTTTGTACTGACCATCAGATATTGCTGCTAAGCCATACAATGCAAGTGTTTCGGGCGCCTTACTGCGATCAATAGTAGGCTCAAGTATTTCTAGCACTTTCTTTGGCTCATTCATTTTCAGATTCGTCGCCGCATAAATGTGACGCGTCATCTCATTTGCGACTTCCGGATCAACACTTTCTGAAAGGTATTTAGAGGCTGCGGTATTATCTCCTTCCAAATAGCTAATAATACCTAGTAGCTGAGTCGCTAGCTTGTATGAGGGATAATCATTTAATATCTCGATCAAAGTTGCTTTAGACGCATCCAATTCGCCTGCTTGCATTTTCTCGACCGCAAGCTGATATTTCTCTTTTACTTCATTTGAACCCGGGAAGGCTTCGGATAACAGTTTGGTGTAAATATAGGCTTCGTTAGAACGGCCTTGGCGAGTCAAAACATAAGATAGCCGTTCTAATACAACGGCTTTTTCCGGCTCAATAATATCTGTATTATCCATAGTAGAAAGCAAATCGGTCAGAATATCTTCGGCCTGTTCCAGGTTCTGTTCACCAATTGCAATACCAGCCAATAGAATTCTTGCTTTACTAAAAGCCTTGGCACCCTTAGGTATGGAATTAAGCAAGCCTTTCGATTCTTTTACCTGGTTAGATCTTACTAAAGCAGTTGCTTTTCCTAGGGTAGCGAGGTCATTCCCTGCCTCGTCATTAAGAATTTTCTGATAGGCATTGACTGCTTGTTCAAGCTCGTTCAAACCTAACAAGTTATGCGCACGAAGCATTTGAAGCTCAACGCTATTGCCACTTAAGTGCTCATCCAGAACAAGCTCAGCAGATAAGTACTTGTGCTTACCTTGATAAGACTCAACCAGTGCGACATAGTAACTTTCATCCTTGTCGGTACTCACCTGCTCCAATAAGCTAAGCGCCGCGTCATATTGCCCTAATTTAATCAACATCTCGGCATATTGAACAATTGAAGAGGCTTCGCCACCCGACTTCTTCACCGCATTTTTATATTCAATTGTCGCGGCTTTATATTGACCTTGCTCGGCATAAGCTTTAGCTCTCGCTAGATGATTCGCGTTAAGCTCTTTCTGATCAGTTTCTCCGCAGGCAATCAACATACTTACTAATACAGCAGATATGAACAATCGCCCAACTTTATTAAACTTCATCCTTTAAACCCTATGATTAAAATTCCAGATTTTCACTGTAGCTAAGCTCTATATTCAAAGCAAGCCATTCTAGTGTTTGCTAGACATATCCACGCAAAACCAAGTAATCAAAAACTTCCTTTGCTGCACCTTCTATACTTAAAACACCCGCGTCAACCACGAGTTCAGGATCTTCGGGGGCTTCATATGTAGAGTCAATACCCGTAAAGTTTCGAATCTCTCCAGCCCTCGCCTTTTTATACAAACCTTTCGGGTCTCTCCGCTCACAAACACTAAGATCAGTACAAATATAAACCTCAATAAACTCCCCTATAGGGAAGAGCTTTCTCACCATTTGTCGATCTGAATTAAAAGGAGAAATAAACGCAGACTGGACAATCAAACCCGCATCGACAAAAAGTTTTCCTACCTCACCAATTCGTCTGATATTTTCAATTCGGTCTTGAGCAGAAAAACCCAGATCCTTCGTCAATCCATGCCTAACATTGTCACCGTCTAAAAGGTAGGTATGCTTACCTTTCTCGTAGAGCATCGCATCTAAGGCATTCGCGACACTAGACTTACCTGCACCACTAAGGCCGGTAAACCAGATCATGCAGGGCTTTTGATGTTTTTGCTTAGCACGGTCTTCTCTTTGGATTTGATGGTCGTGCCAGCGGATATTTGGGCTTTTCATAATTGAGGTCGTTTTAAGTTGTCTTATATGAGCAATATCGGTCGCGAAGTTACTATTAGTTACTTTTATATAGTTTTCACTAACCTTATTTTTCAGCTAAGCTTAACACCATTACAAAGCATTTTAATAACCTTAGCAGTTTTACAACTGTTTACCGCAACGAACGACTAAGCCGTTAACGACTCACGTACATTGCGGTACAGCTACACTTTGGATGAAGTTATGACACGGATCGCTAGGCAGCCTGTGCTGTGGTTAGCGGCAATTTTTGCCCTGTTGCTATGTTATCTAGGAACTTTCTACCCCAGCCGTTTAGTTCAACTTCATACTCACTGGACCACTGCTGGCGATTTGGATATGGGCTATATCCTTCTCGCTTTAAGCGCCTATTTTTCATATAAGAACCTTGGATCGAACAAAGTTCAACCGAACTATCTATTATTACCTGCTGTCATTCTTCTGACCGCCGGGTTTGTTTTATCTCAAGCTCTGGATATAAAAACACTGTTTTTTTTATGCCTTGCTTTATCGCTGCCCTTATTTAGCGCAATAGTTCTAGGCTTTGCAAGTACTCGTAATATTATCATTGCATGGAGTGTCGTCTTAATGGCGATGCCTTTCTGGTACCTGGCAATCCCTTTCTTACAAACACTGACTGTTAAAGTTGTTTCTTACCTTGCCTCCCTACTATCACTAACGGTACTTGTTGAAGGAAACTACTTTACCGTCACCACCGGCGTAGTTCATGTTGCTGGGGGCTGTTCAGGGTTAAAGTATTTTATGACGGCTTTGTCACTAGCATTGATTTCCTCAGCGTTTAATAGAAGACGTTTTCGTCATGCATTGATAAGCCTTGCGATTGCCGCAACACTTGCAATGATCGGAAACTGGATTCGGGTCTTCATTCTATTACTCATCGCCTATTATGAGGGCGTTAGCCACCCTTTAATGGAAGACCATGATACTTTAGGGTGGATTGTGTTCGGTGCCGTGATGCTTCCATGGTTTTTCATCGACCGCCACTTCGATGCAGAAGGCGAACAAGAGTCACCTGTAAAACAAGATACATCGCAGCCATTGAAACAACAAATTCTCTCGTTAACAGCTTGCACAGTTTTACTAATCATTTCCCAACTAGCACTTAGCCCACCAGAAAATAGAGAATACCAGGTAAGCCAACCTAAGCTACCAAAAACACTAAATGGCCTAACACTCGATACAACTCGAGCGACCAACTGGAAACCTCACTTTCCACAACCAACCAATTTAACGCGAGGCTTATACGGAGCCTTCGGAGACCAGCTCGACCTATACATCCTCACCTACCTAAACAATAGTAATGTAGAAATGGCCAATAGCCAGAACACAATATTTGATAAGAACAGATGGCAGCTAATCAATGATTATGCATGGACAAGTGATCTACACCCAAACGTAAGAATTCGTATCGCGCTTGCTAAAGCAGGAAGAACGCACCGAGTAGTATATTACTGGTATAAACATGGAGCGCAATTTGCAAATTCAATAGGATCAAGCAAGATAGCACAATTAAAAAAATCCTATCTTGATATCCATGAATCACAACTTGTTGCTCTCTCGAAAGAATGCAACCTGAAGTGTCAAAGTAACTTAACGCCAACTCAAGGTATGCTGGATACAATAATCCAGTTACACATACAATCAAATTCTGATATAAGTTCAAGCAGCGACATCGAGAGTTAACCTATGTGTGGAATAGCAGGTTTGTTTGGCCTCCCCCCGTTTGAAAAAGATCGCTATGCACTTGCCAAGCAAATGGCAGGACAATTACGCCATCGAGGCCCTGACGGACAAGCTTACTATCTAGATAGCCAAGCCTTATTGGTTCATACGCGTTTGAGCATCATCGATATTCAGGGTGGTGAGCAGCCTATTCATAATGAAGATAAATCAGTATGGGTTAGTTTTAACGGCGAGATATACAACTTCCCTGAACTGCGAGAAGTATTAATTGCTAAAGGCCACCAATTTTATACCCATACCGACACCGAAGTTATCGTTCACCTTTACGAAGAATATGGCCTGGATTTTGTTAACCACTTAAACGGCCAGTTCGCAATAGCACTTTGGGATAAAAAACAACAACGAGCCGTTCTAACTCGTGACCGGGTAGGTATATCTCCACTATTTTATAGCCAGCAAGCACAATCACTCGCTTTTGCATCAGAAGTTAAAGCCATACTGTGTACACTTCCTTCAGCACCAAAACTAAACCTAAACTCTTTAGACCAAATACTTAGCTATTGGGCACCTGTCTCTCCTAACACAGCATTTGAGAATGTCTACGAGGTTAAACCAGGAGAGCAGGTTGTTTTTGAGAAAGGAAACTTAACGCGACGCCAATACTGGGATTATCCATTTTCATCTGGAACCGCCCCACACATAGTAGATGAAAAGATTGCAGCGCAGAAGGTATCTGAACTTCTAGAAGAAGCCGTTCGCATTCGTTTAAGGGCTGACGTCCCCGTTGGAGCCTATCTTTCGGGCGGCTTAGATTCATCGATCCTGGTTTCACTCATCAAACACCTGGATCACGGAGACCTCAGCACCTTTTCACTCACTTTCGAAGATGCTGACCTGGATGAAAGCAAGCACCAAAAAACCATGGTCGAACACTTAAACACCAGTCACTTTTCAACACAGTGCAAGTACAGCAATATTGCGGATGACTTCTTGGACTGCATAAAGCACACTGAAAGCCCTATTGTACGTACAGCGCCCATCCCTATGGGTCGCTTATCAGCCCTGGCTCGACAGCAAAACTACAAGGTAGTACTAACAGGAGAAGGAGCGGACGAAATATTCGGTGGTTATGACCTTTTTAAAGAAGCCAAACTTAGAGAGTTCTGGTCACGCCAGCCTGACTCATCCTGGCGCCCTTTATTAATCAAGCGCTTATATCCTTATTTAGATATGTCTCGTGACCGAGCCGGCTCCTTCTTGAAAGCTTTTTTTGGTGGAGGTGTAGACCAACCGAACCATCCTCTTTTCTCACATTTGCCAAGGATCGCATCAACTTCAAAAGCAAAAATTTTCTATAGTGACGCCTTATCATCAGAATTAAATGTTAATGCAGAGGAGAGACTTATCGCCTCATTACCAGATCGGTTTGATTCATGGAAGCCGTTCAATAAATCCTTATACCTTGAGAGTAAAACCTTGATGGCAGGTTACTTGCTCAACTCTCAAGGGGATAGAATGTTAATGAAAAACTCAGTTGAAGGTCGCTTCCCCTTTCTTGATCACAATGTGATTGAGTTCGCCAGCCAATTGCACCCAAAACTCAAGATGAAAGCGTTCAACGAAAAGTACATTCTAAAAAAAGCGATGCAAAATCGTTTGCCAAATACTATTGTCCAGCGTTATAAACAGCCTTATAGAGCACCTAACATACCATCCTTTTTTAGTGACAGTACGCCCGAATACGTTGAAAGCTTACTAAGCGAGAATTCTTTGAAAGACAGCAATTACTTCAACCCAAACAAAGTGGCGCTACTATTGAAAAAAATTAAATCAGGTAAGGCAATTAGCCAAAAAGACAACACAGCGCTTGTATCCGTCTTATCAACCCAAGCCTGGCACCATCATTTTATTGATCAATTTGAGAGTAATTTCAAAAACCATCACTCTAATGATACCGAGTTACACAGAATCAGTTAGAATAAATAATCCTTACAATAATGTAACAACATCTTTTTATTTAAGATTTAGGAAACACTATGAGCAATGAAGCAACGCTAAGAACATTTATCCTTGAGAACTACATGTTCACAGACAATCAAGACGAACTCAAAAATGATGACTCTTTTTTGGATAAAGGCATTCTAGACTCCATGGGAATACTCGAAGTCATTGCACTGCTTGAGGATGATTTTAACATCACCGTTGAAGATGAAGAGATGGTTCCTGAAAACCTTGACTCAATCAACAACCTACTAGCTTATATTTCTAAGAAATCTGCATAGTATGACGATAGCAAGCATATTAAGTGCGCTGGCGAAGCATGCTCATTCTACTCCAGACCGGACTGCCGTAACATATAGTGTTAACGAAGCAAGGAATCTTAGCTATTACCAGCTAGCTTGCCTTGTTAACATCTATAGGAAGAAGATTAAATCATTGAATATTCCTAGCAACGACAAAGCTGTTATATGCCTGGAAAATTCCGCTGAATATATCGCTCTCCTTTATGCTTGCTGGTCTCTAGACATTACTGTTATTCCACTGCACAGCCAAAGTGCTGTTCGAGAAGTTCAACATATTCTGGATTTCTCTCAAGCGAAGTTAGCCATCACCAAAAATAATTTGGCAATAAACTTAGAAAACTCAGTTCAACACCTCAAGGTAGAGGCAAATGAATTTGAGCTATTATTAGACACGGAAGCAGCGAAACCCGACTTAGACCAGTGGGTAATCCCAGCTGTTGAGCACAACGCGCTAATCTTGTTTACCTCTGGCACCACAGGAGACCCTAAAGGTGTCATGCTTTCTCATAGTAACCTGCTTGCTAATACTCAATCAATTGTCCAATACCTGAGCTTAAGTGCGACCGACTGCACCTATTGCGTATTACCATTCACATACAGCTACGGCAACTCAGTATTACAAACTCATATTTATGCTGGGGCAAGTATTTGCTTAGGGCAGTCAATGCTCTACCCTAAACTCATTGCTGAAGACTTAAACAAAGCAAGCATTACGGGTTTTTCTGGTGTACCCTCAACATTTCAAATTCTTTTACATAAGACTAGCTTTGCCAAAATACATCCGCAACTTAGATATATTACCCAGGCAGGTGGAAGTATGAGTGTTACGACTACCAAAGAGTTACTAGAGGCACTACCTAACACCGATATTTACGTCATGTATGGACAAACTGAAGCGTCAGCAAGGCTCACCTACCTGCCGCCAGCCAGACTACTAGAAAAAGCCGGCTCAATCGGCATCCCAATACCTGATGTAGAGTTAGCGATTAGCGATGAAAGCGGCAAACTATTGGGGCCAAACGAGACAGGTGAACTTATTGCCAAGGGAGACAATATCATGCAAGGATATTTGAGCAACCCAACGGCTACGGAACAAACAATTACAGGTGACTGGCTACACACCGGCGATTTGGGCTACAGAGATATTGATGGTTTCTATTACATCAAAGGCCGCCAGAAACAAATGATTAAATCTGGCGCTAACCGTATTCACCCAGAAGAAATTGAAGAAGTTATCCTGGAGTGTGATGCTGTTAGCGAGGTTTCTGTCACTGGAATCAAAGACGAGCTGCTAGGCGAAGTCATCGCTGCTTTTGTAATTCTCAAACAGGGCTTTGGTGAAGACCCAAAACCGATCCGCTATCATTGCCGGAAAAATCTACCGCCTCACAAACAAGTTAAGGAAATTTTCTGGGTCAGTGAATTTCCTCGCACAAGTAGCGGAAAAATAAAACGTCACGAGCTAGCAAGCTTTGCCAATGCGCGCAAATAACTCATTTACGGAAAGAAGAGATCACTAATGAATAGCCAAGTTGAAAACCTACTTAAACAATACACCCAGTTAGACCATGCAGCTGAGGTAGAACGCATTGGGGGATTTATTAGAGACTCCTTACGAAAAACGCTACACCGTCGCGGCTTGGTCGTCGCAATATCTGGTGGAATAGACAGCTCAGTTAGTGCAGCTTTAGCTGTCAGTGCACTTGGCCCGAAAAAAGTATTTGGAATCTTAATGCCAGAAACAGATTCTTCTTCAACTAGCTTAGAGAGAGGTAGAGCTCTAGCCGAGCACCTCGGCATCGAGTATACAGTTCAAGATATTGCCCCAGCACTAGAAGCAATAGGTTGTTATGAATGGCGCGATCAAGCGATCAAAAAGACCTTCCCAGAGTATTGCGAAGGTTGGAAAAATAAAATAGTGATCGATGGAGGGGCTAAAGGACAAATTAACCACTTCAAACTTGTCGTTGAAGACCCGTCCGGCAAGCAGCAGCAAAAGCGTTTGGGTTTAAATGAGTACCTGACAATTGTAGCAGCAACAAACTTTAAGCAACGTATCCGTAAAAATATGGACTATTTCCATGCAGATCGGCTGAACTATGCTGTAGTGGGTACACCTAATCGAGTTGAATATGATCAAGGCTTCTTTGTCAAAGGTGGAGACGGTTTAGCAGACATCAAACCAATTGCTCACCTATATAAAACACAAGTATATGAATTAGCTCGTCACCTAGGGCTGCCTGAAGAAATCTGTAGTGCCACCCCCACTACCGACACCTACAGCCTAAGCCAGGGGCAGGACGAATTTTACTTCGCTCTTCCATATAACAAAATGGATGTAGCGCTGTGGTTCTATAACAACGAAAAGCCATCATCAGAGTTAGCAGAAGCATTAAACACGAGCACTGAACAAGCAGACTTTATTTACAATGATATTGAAAGCAAACGTAAAACAACTCAATATTTACACCTCCATGCACAGTTAATAGACAAGGTTGATTTGGGTTGGTAATGATGAGTGCTAAAAAAAGCCAAACGAAAAACAATCAACAAAAAGTTTTTGACAGGCTTGCCGTGCGTTTTAAGGATCGAATTCGTGAAACCGTTACAGACAATGAAACGGAAGGTGTCGACTCATTCCTTAAACAAGCTTTTGTAAATAGCCCTTTGCGACACTCCCCCGAGTACAACGATTGGCTATTTTCAAATAACATCAAAAACCCCCGATATATCGCTTGGGACGGGAATGATGTTGTCGGCACCCAGTATGGTTTAAAGTGTACGGTTAATTATGCCGATAAGGTTTACTCAGGGTGCTGTGCCATTGACCTCTCGGTCGATGAAAAATGGAGAATGAGAGGCCTAGGCGTTGCTTTGATCAAAAAGCTCATGGATCAACATGATTTCGTTATAGGCCTAGGGATATCTCAAGCTGCTCAAGCGATGTTTACAAGATTGAACTGGTACAATCTTGGAAATATAGCTTTCTATATTAAACCTCTTACAGCAAAAGGATTTTCTAGCACCCAACAAGGCCATGGGGTAAAAGGTACTATAATTTATCCAACAATAGCCTGGGGCGTTCGTTTTTTTACTCGACTAAAGCACTTAGTAAGAACTAGAAAAACGATAAAACCGATATCCCAAGTTGAGAATTATAAGAAGGATTTAGAATACCTATACAACAAGGAACATAATCTCAAAATACTCAACATTAGACAGAATGCTGAGTATTTTGAGTGGCGCTACATTGAAACACCATCACAGCACCCTTACGACATTCACTTCCTATACGAAGGAGAAAACCTATCAAGCTACTTGGTTACAATGATTAGTGAGTGGCAAGGAAAACAGGTTCTAGCAATTTGTGACTACTTAGCTCCAGATTCAGACTACCCTGATCTAATCAAGCTAAGTGAAAAGTTAGCCTTAGAAAAAAATGTTGATGCAATCATGTATCAAGGCATCAACCTGGACATGGAACACGAATTGAAGAAGTCACTTTTTATAAAACGTCCTCATGGTGATCTATTTATGCTTCACTGTAAAGGTGAAGCCTGCAATCTAATGCAAGCACAGGATATAAAAAATTGGCGAATTACATTTGCAGACTCTGATATGGATTTCATGTTCTTCAAACCTTAGATAGTTTATGAATACCAGCTTATGGATACTAATCGTAGAGAATTCTTAAAACTAACCACTAGCGCCGGTGTAGGCCTTTCACTTGGCATTTCTCTCAATGGCTGTAATGAATGGAATACTGAAAGCCTAGCATTTTCACCAAAAGCTTGGCTAAGTATTCACACAGACAATCGAGTTGTCATTACCTTACCCAAAATCGAAATGGGGCAAGGAATCATTAATGCAATACCCGCAATCATAGCGGAAGAATTAGATTTAGAATGGTCAACTATAGAAATCAAGCTGGCTGACGCGGACACGAAGCATGCCCAACTTCGAACCAGTGGAAGTAGCTCAATCAAGTCACTATGGCTCCCTCTTCGAACTGGGGCTGCAGGTGTCAGGGGCATGCTACTACAAGCAGCAGCCCAAACTTGGGAGGTTGATCAACAAAGTTTAAGCACCAAAAATGGCCAAGTTATAAACCAGCAAACAGGAAAGCACATTAGTTATGGCGACTTGAGTAAGCTGGCCAGCACATTCCACCCCCCTAAAAATCCTGCTCTTAAAAAACCTAGTGAATTTAACTTTATAGGGAACAAAAACCCTAGCCTAAACGTTCACGACATCGTCAAGGGACAGGCACAATATGGTATCGATACTGAGCTGGAAAACTTGCACTATGCTGCAATTACTCACGCCCCCACATTTAAATCAACACTAGCGTCAGTCTCCACTACAAGGCAATTAAGCTCCGGTGTTAAAGGAATAGTAAAGCTAAATAACGCCGTTGCGGTTGTAGCTACGTCCTATTGGCTAGCGAAAAATGTCTTATCAACCTTAAATATTACATGGCACTCCGAAACAGATAATGACCTAAACCAAGCTCAGATAGAAAGAGACTTTATTGATGCCTTAAGTCACACTGGCAAGCTCGTAAAACAATTCGGCAACGCCTTCCCTTCAGGAGAAGGTATCAGTGCTGATTATCACAGCGCGTATCAAGCTCATGCTTGTATGGAGCCGATCAATTGTACCGCCCATATTCACGATGATGGCTGTGACGTATGGGCACCAACTCAACATCCAATGATGGCCCTTGGTGCAGCGAGAGAGGCATACCACACACAACTTGGTAAATGGAGTTCAAAAGTTCTTCGTAAACTTGGAATATCTGATAATGTTAGAGTTCATACCACTCTTTTAGGAGGAGGATTTGGTCGTCGACTGGAGCAGGACTTTGTTACCGAAGCTGTCATCATTGCAAAAGAGTTCAACTTTCCGGTTAAATTACTCTGGTCAAGAGAAGAGGATATACAAAATGATTTCTACCGACCTTATTCATCTCACCGTATAGAATCCCAAATAGACAAAGGGAAGATTACTCACTGGAGACACACAGCTTCTGGGGCGTCAGAGGGGAAAATAAGTGGTGGTGCCATTGACTTCCCATACGATATTCCCAATCGGTCACTCTATTTTCAAACGCTAGATCACGGTATCCCTATTGGTTCTTGGCGCTCCGTTGCCTATTCAAATCATGTTTTTGCAACTGAAAGCTTTATAGATGAAATAGCTCACTACGAAAACACAGACCCTTTTCTCTTTAGACAAAATTTACTTCGACACGATGACCGTTCAAAGAGGCTTTTAGAAAAGTTAAAAGAGGTAAGTAAATGGAACTGGCATCTTAGCAAAGGAGAATATATTGGCATCGCCTTTAATAGAGGGTTCGGAAGCTATATTGCATTAACAGTTCTGCTAAACAAGAACAAAGAAGGCATTACAATTACGGAAATCCACTGTGTCGTTGATTGCGGCACCGTTATCGACCCAGACTCAGTGACAGCTCAAATAGAAGGCGGAATTCTCTATGGATTAAATGCTTCGTTAGGTCATTCAATCACAATACAGAACAACCGCATTGAGCAACATAACTTTGATGATTACCCCCTGATTAAAATAAATGAAACACCAAAAATATACATTGAGGTAATTCCTAGCAATGTTGATCCTGGTGGAATTGGTGAAATAGCCGTGCCAATCATCGCACCAGCCATCGCTAACTCAGTTTATTCCGCTACAGGGGTAAGGCATAGAAGAACGCCGTTTAAACTTTAGTGACTAAAGAAGTATCAATAGATCGATATTAAAGGAAATTACCTTGAAATAGACTGCTTCAATCTCTAGCTTCCCACTCAGAAGTAAGTGACACTGCAATAATTATATAAACTCTAACACCCAAGGCAAAGAGGTCAGCTTGAATTTCATCGACACGGTCAAACAAAACTTTGACTCTATCCCCACGTCAATAGCGATTCAAGATAATCAAGTCTCGATAAGCTATGCTGAACTCGGGCAGCTTGTTGCAGGAATCAATTCCAGGCTCAAACAGTTGGAGCTAGAACAAGGTAGCTACGTTGGTCTATATTTCGAATCGAAACCCTTGGCGATAGCAAGTATGATCGCGTTGCTGGACTATGGCTGTGCCTACATTCCTCTTGACCCGATCTACCCCAACGATCGATTGGCATACATGCTGGAAAACGCGAATGCGAGCTTTGTGCTATGTGATAGGGTATGTGAATTTGCGCCGAAGTCGACCAAATCAATTAACTTTAGTCAAACATTCCCTACAGAAGAAACCTTAGAACAGGTCCTAGCAAATAAGTCCCAAGCATTTAAGAACTTTGGCATCGATAGCGCTCAACTAGAAGAATCGACTGCTGCCTATTTAATCTATACCTCGGGTTCAACAGGGCGCCCCAAAGGCGTCGCGATGCCCCATGGCCCTCTAAATAAGCTGATCGACTGGCAGAATGCTCATTACAACGAAAACTACGCCCCTAAGACCTTGCAATTTTCCTCGCTCAGTTTTGATGTATCTTTCCAGGAAATCTTTTCTAGCTTATCACTTGGCGCAACGCTATACACTCTTGACCCACTGATCAAACAAGACTTTAAGTCTCTTGCTGAATATATACTCGAACATCAAATCGAACGAATTTTCATGCCTTATGTCGCCTTGAAAAACCTGATGCAATGGTTTGTTCGACTAAACATCGTGCCGAAGTCCTTGAAAGAAGTTATCACCGCGGGCGAGCAGCTAATTATCACTGAGGATATTAGGTCTATCTTCGAACAGCTCCCTAAGACAAGCTTGTCAAATCAATACGGCCCTTCAGAGTCTCATGTGGTAAGCGAACTTATCATGAGAGCCCCTGCCAGCGATTGGCCGGAAATACCCCCAATTGGTAGCGCATTACCTCACGCGAAACTTAATATATTGAATGATAATGGCCAAAATGTCAGAGCTGGAGAAGTAGGAGAGCTCTATATTAGCGGCCCAGTTTTAGCTACTGGTTACATAAATAATTCGATAGAGACAAACAAACGCTTTGTCACTATGACGATCAATGGCAAAGAACAACTTTGCTATCGTACAGGGGATTTGGTCTCAGCAGATAATAAGGGCCAGTTAGTTTATTCAGGTAGAACTGATAACCAAGTAAAAATTAGTGGCTATCGTATTGAGTTATCGGAAATTGAAGCCTGTTTAATGAAGCATGAGAGTGTCTCCAATGCAGCTGTAACAGTTTCAGAGAGCGAAGCGCAAAAATCGATTATTGCTTTTATTGTAAGCAACTCTGAGGATGCTTCAATACTCAAAGCATACCTCACGCAAGAGCTACCTGCCTATATGCAGCCGTCTCATTTTCTGTTCAGCGATGCACTGATGACAACGCCTTCAGGGAAAATCGACCGCAAGAGTATGCTCGCCCAGTATCACGCCAATCAAGGTAAGTTAGCTGAGCAGGTTTCAAGCATGCAGAAAGAGCAGCTAATAGCTGTGCCAGATAAAGTGTCACTAAGCTCAATGATCTATTCCTTGCTTGGTAACGACAATATCGACACATCAAAAAGTCTGGTTGATGTAGGCATGACATCACTCATGGCGAACCAGTTATCAGTTCAGCTATATGAAAGCTTTCAGCTAGATATACCCGCCTATAAGCTTTTTCAATACGCTTCGATAGACTCGTTTATCAATCATCTTAGTAAGCAAGTGAGAACTAACAACTATCAGACACGAAATACTAACTCCCGCAAAGATGGCTCTCGTGACATCGCTATTATAGGCATGGCCATTAATGCACCTGGCGCAAATAACCTTCCACAATTTTGGGAGAACTTGCTAGCAGAAAAAGAAAGCCTGCATGTATTTGCACCCACGTCAGCAGATGGTGAAGTTAACACTCGAGGTATCATTGCAGAGCCTCTTGCTCTCGATGCGAGTTTTTTTGGAATTTCACCAATTGAAGCCGAGTTTATAGATCCACAGCAACGCATTATGCTCGAGCTAGCTTGGCACGCCATAGAAGACTCTGGAATTGTTGCTGACGAATTTCCGGGACGTATTGGCGTCTTCTGTGGTACCGGTAATAATTCATACTATTTAGAAAATGTTTTAAAAAACCCTGAAAAGCTCGCTGACTATGGCGCTTTACAAGCTATGGTCGCAAATGAAAAAGATTACACCGCAACACGAATTGCGCACAAACTTAACTTAAACGGCCCTGCAGTCAACATTCAGACTGCCTGCTCGACATCTCTGGTAGCGGTGTGCCAGGCTGTTGAAGCTCTCCGCTCTGGCGAATGCGAGGTCGCCATTGCTGGAGCCGCTTCTCTCTCCTTCCCGCAAGAACAACCTCATATCCCCGAAGAAGGAAGTATCAAGTCTCATGACGGTCATACGCGCCCCTTCGATCGCGAGGCAAACGGCACTGTGTTTAGTGATGGTGGCGGTTTGGTCGTTCTAAAACGACTCGATTACGCTATCGAAGACGAAGATAGAGTAACAGCCGTTATCAAAGGTGTAGCAGTCAACAATGATGGCGCTCAAAAAGGCAGCTTTTCAGCCCCAAGCGAAGAGGGTCAGAAAAACGTTATTCTGGCAGCACAACAAGATGCTGGACTCACTGCAGATAAGATAGGGTACATAGAAGCTCACGGAACCGCTACCCCCATTGGTGACCCTATCGAAGTATCGGCCCTGAAAGCAGTCTTTGAACAAAACTCTAAAATACCTGAAGCTCAGTGCCTACTAGGATCCGTCAAAAGCAACCTGGGGCATTTAACTGCAGCAGCCGGTGTCACGGGCTTAATAAAGTCTGCACTATCTGTATCGAAAGGACAGATTCCGGCCAGTATTAATTTCACATCACCAAACCCTGACTTAAGGCTAGAGTCTTCACCGTTTTCTGTCGCTACAACCACCGCTACTTGGAAACAGGAAATTGGCCAGCGATATGCAGGTATCAGCTCATTTGGCATAGGAGGCACCAATGCTCATGTGATTATCTCTGGGTATGACGCTGAGCCGGCAACTGCTTCTGCACAGACACCAACAAAACTACCACTGTGTCTTAGTGCAAATTCACCCAAATCACTCGCTGATCAAGCTAGGCAACTTGAAACATTTCTACTAAAAAATACTGACACAGATATCGATCACCTTAAAAACACCTACTGCTTTCACCGACAAGCATTGAAGTATCGACAAGCTATATTAGGAACAACTAGAGACAGCATTCTTAGTGAACTATCACAGTTCACTAAGAATGCTTCAGACGCGCCTACAAAGGACCCAAAGATTATATTTATGTTTCCTGGACAAGGAACTCAAGTTAATCGTATGGGTAAGAAGCTCTACAATGAACTTCCGCTCTTTAGAGCACATTTGGATAACTGCATCGAGATATGCAAAGACGAATTTAACGTCGATCTCATACATATCCTATTCTCGGATGATCCAAGCCTTCACCTTACTGAGAACACGCAAATAGCATTGTTTTCGGTGGGTTATGCTATTGCATCAAGTTTAATGGAGCTTGGTATCAAACCCGACGGAATGATGGGACACAGCATTGGTGAACTAGCTGCGGCAACCTTGTCTGGGGTATTCGATTTACACACGGCAATTAGAGTAGTTTTAACGCGCGGCAGAGTCATGCAAAGACAGGCGAGTGGTAGCATGTTAGCCGTAGAAAGCAGCTTTGACGCAATCAAGCACTTAATTCCGGATAGTGTTGTTCTTTCAGCTCAAAATACTCCTGAATCACTCACTCTCTCTGGTGAAGATGTTCATATTGAACAAGCAAAAGAAGCACTGGAGAAGGCCAGTATTCATTGCACAAAGCTAAGAACCTCGCACGCTTTCCACTCGCCAATGATGATCCCTGCCGAGCAGGCTTTCATCACAGAGCTCAAGGGCATTCATTGCAAAAAGCCCAGTATCCCATTTATTTCCTGTGTCAGCGGCGACTGGATTACAGATGAACAAGCAAGCGACACTCGCTACTGGGCTAGCCAGATAGTAGCTCCGGTACAGTTCAAAGGTGGCACTGAAAAGCTAAGCAAGTGGTCAAACCTTATTGTTATAGATTGCGGCCCAAGACGTGTTGCGTCTCACTTACTTAGCCAATGCTTGGAAGATAAGGATGACCTTAATATAATAACGGCCCTACCAAAGCCAACAGAAGAAGCTGAAGATAGCCAATTTATCGCCTGCCTAGGCAATATATGGAAAACGGGATTATCTGTCGACTGGCGTAAACTAGCCAGGCCGATAAAACCAGCGATGGGGTTTTTACCTCCTTATGCCTTTGAACATAAAGATTTCTATATAGCACCACAGGCCAGTCACTCCGCCTTCAACCTAGAACAAGAGCTTAGTAAGAGCTTTGACAGTAATCAGTCCAATTTCTTGGGCGACCTGACTCAACTTAGCCAAGGGCTGCAACAACAGTTTGCAGCCATGAATAACAACTTTCTCGATATTGCATCATTAGGCGCTAGCCCAGTCTCAATTCAGGAGACTCAAGTAGTATCTGGAACCAACTTATTTAATGATATAGAAGCCGACACCATGACGACAAACGCGATCAGCCAACTCAAAACACTTTTTTCAGATACTTCGGGCATCGACTTAAACGACGCCAATCCTGATGCAACCTTTTTCGAATTAGGCCTCGATTCTCTATTCTTAACGCAGTTAGCCTTAAAACTGAAAAAGACCTTCAAATCCAAAGTAACCTTCCGTCAACTTATGAATGAATATAGTTCATTCAATAAGCTAGCGACAAAGTTAGAGGGCGACGGAGCCTTAACTAGCGCGCCTGTGGCAACACCGAACCAAGCACCTGTTCACATTGACACGCCTTCTGTTTCCGCTCCTTTACCAGTAAGTCACGCGACTACCACCAATGCAAACGGCTCGCCTTTAAACAGTTTGCTTTCGCAGCAACTTCAATTGGTAAACAGTCAAATTGCTTTATTAAACCAATTAAGCCAGGGTCAAGCAGGAGCGCCAGTTCAAGCTTCAGTACCTGCCACTACACAAACCTCCGGCACCGCGGAGCTAAGCGATACTCAAGACAAAAAACCCTTTGGTGCGGGCACCCGTATTAACGTTAAGCGCTCAAATGAGCTCAGTGCCGATCAACAGCAGAATTTGGAAAAGCTTAGTCAGCGCTATAATGCCAAGTTTTCAAAGTCTAAAGACTTCGCTCAAGCAAACCGCTCCCAGCTCGCGGACCCTCGAGTAGTCTCCGGGTTTCGAGATAAACTGAAAGAGGTTATTTACCCTATTGTTGTCGAGAAGTCTGCCGGCGCACACCTTTGGGATATCGACGGAAATTGTTTGATTGACGTCACCTGTGGCTTTGGCTCAAATTTCTTTGGCAATGGTGCTGAATTTATTCGCTCGGCCGTTGCCAAACAGCTAGAAACCGGTTACGAAATCGGCCCCCAGAACCCCTTAACTGAAAAGGTATCCAAGAAATTTTGCCAGTTAACTCAACTAGAGCGTGTTGCTTTCTGTAATACTGGTTCTGAAGCTGTACTTGGCGCCATACGATTAGCGCGCACAGTGACAGGCAAAGAACATATCGTCATGTTTGAAAACGACTATCATGGAATCAATGATGAGGTTATCGTCCATCGAGGTTCGAATGGCCTACCGTTACCAGCAGCCGCCGGTATTCCTGGAGAGGCCGTCGCCAACACAATGATTCTAGACTACGGTGACCCACAGTCTTTAAAGTATATCGAAGAAAACGCCGATGACATCGCTGCTGTTCTGATCGAACCTGTACAAAGCCGAAACCCAGAACTTCAGCCTAAAGAGTTCGTTCAAGAGTTAAGGAGCTTATGCGATCAAAATGAGATGGCCCTTATATTCGATGAAGTCATTACAGGTTTCCGCCTCGGACCACGAGGAGCTCAAGGCCATTTCGATATTCCAGCAGATATCGCAACCTACGGTAAGATTATCGGTGGAGGTATGCCAATTGGTGTTATTGGAGGCAAGTCCAAGTATATGGACGCCTTAGATGGTGGCCAATGGCGATATGGTGATGACTCATCGCCCGAAGTTGGCGTAACCTACTTTGCGGGAACCTTTGTACGCCACCCACTCGCGATGGCTGCAGCAAATGCAGTATTAGATAAACTAATAGCCGAGCCTAGCATACAGCAGGATTTGGGCAACAAGACCGCTGCAATGGTCGAGCAAATGAACCTGTACGCAAGCCAACGACATGCTCCGATCAAAGTCGTGAACTGCCAGTCCCTATTCCGTTTTAAAATTCCCCAAGATATCGCTTACGAGGAACTAATATTTACGCTGTTGAGAGAAAAAGGAATCCATATATGGGATGCACGCCCATGTTTCCTTACCACAGCTCATAGTGATGAAGATATCGCTGCAATCATTAAAGCTTTTGAGGAAGCCGTCGACGAAATGCTGTCGTTAGGATTCTTTCCCGAGCTCGATCCTAGCAAAAACACGAACACCCAAAACACTGAAGAAACGGCGCCATTGCAAAACACTCCGCCAGTTCCAGGAGCTAGATTAGGAAAAGATTCCCAAGGAAAGCCAGCATGGTTCATAAAGGACCCTGAACAACCTGGAAAATACAGAATGCTAGAGCAAAACTAATGACCAGCCAAATCAAGACCATACAATCTGTTTCGGTAGATTTCGACCCCTTTGCTGATCAAAAACCGACCCTGATAAAATCGGTTCCGTCCACGGCAGCACAACTTGAAATATGGTCGTCTGTCCTGATGGATCCAAAGGCTTCAAGTGCTTTTAACGAATCCTTTACCTTAAAGTTTAAAGGAGAGCTCAGAGTGCCTGCTCTCATCAATGCACTTGAGCTAACCGTTGCAAGGCATGATGCTCTCAGAGCCAGTTTTTCTGAAGATGGCACAAGCTTTAGAGTATTCGACTATCAGGAAATTCAATGCGGCTTAGAAAATATTGAAAAACAAGCTCTTGAAGAACTTATTGAAAGCGAAGCCCGCGAGCCTCTGGACCTAGTCAATGGCCCTTTATTCAGAGTTCGCTTACTGAAAGAGTCGGATACCTGTCACTACCTGATATTCACTGCTCATCATATTATTTGTGATGGCTGGTCTCTTGGCATCGTGATCGCAGATTTGTCAGCCTTTTACAATAGCACCGTAAAGGGAAATTCGGCTGATTTAGAAGAAGCATACTCTTTTGTTGATTTTGCAGGTCAATCTTCAGAGAACGAGGACAAACAATATTGGCTAGATAAATTTTCAAAAAGAATTCCCGATTACGAGCTTATATTAGATAAAGACCGCCCCAAGAATAGAACCTTCAATGCGCGCCGAATAGATGTTGATGTCGACCTAGATCTAATCACTGAAATTAAGAAAAGTGCAGCCAGCATAGGATGCAGCCTAAGCGCTTATACAATGGCGATCTATTTTATTGCCTTGCAGCGCTGGACAGGAGAGTCCTTTTTAGCAGTAGGAATGCCAACCGCAGCACAACCCGGTATCGCTCCGAATTCTTTGATTGGTCATTGTGTTTCGACAGTTCCTATCGTCAGTGAGCTAAATCCTTCTATATCAGTTGCTCAAGCAATACACGAAATTAGTGAAGAGATTCTAGACGCTTTTGAACATCAGAACTTTACCTTTGGGGAGTTGATTCGAGAGCTACCCATTGCAAGGGATCCTTCAAGAATTCCACTTTTACCCCTGCTTTACAACTTTGATACAGGCTTGGAAGACGAACATCTAGATTTTCACGAGCTAAAATGTAGTTTCCACTCAAACCCAAGGTTTTATGAAAACTTTGAACAGTTTATGAATGTCGCCGACTACGGTGACCACTTCACAATCGAGTGCCAGTACAATACTGACCTATTCCTGGAAGAGTCAATCAAAGCCCGAATCGATGAATATATCTGGCTCCTAACCCAGTGTAGTTTTAATCTAAACCAGTCACTCAGCGAGCTGGAACTCAGCCCTATTAACGATTATGAATATTTACTTACTCGTAGCCTAGGTACGCACCATTTCTGGCATGAAGAACAAGCCAACGCCCCTCGCACTGTCGGTCACTACCTTCATCATCAAGCTCAACAATTTGCCGAAAAAGATGCCGTCATATTTGAGCAGGAAGTCTTAAGCTATCGTCAGCTTGATGAACTTAGCTCACAGTGGGCTCAGCTCCTATTAGAGGAGCACGTATCGGTTGGGGACCGCGTTGGCTTGTGCCTGGACCGCTCTCAGCATATGCTCGCGGCCCTAATTGGCATATTGAAAGTCGGCGCCAGCTATGTCCCGCTTGACCCTGACTTCCCCGATGATCGTTTGGCGTACATGATTGAAGACTCGGGCTTACAACACCTAGTCACTCAAGAAACGCATATCAAGCGCCTGCCTTCTGTTGCACACA
>NZ_LWGG01001064.1:0-1598 GCF_001635365.1 Oleiphilus sp. HI0128
GTCGCTTCAGCCAGCAGGTTGTAAGGTTGCCTTAAGCTACCAGCGACCTGATGTGAGTGCGGTTATCGAATTTGGTGATAGCTGGCGGGTTGAGCCTGCTGACGAATTGTTTCAAGAGTTAGAGTATTTGCTGGGTGAAGGGAAGGCGCAGCTCGTTTATTAGCCTCATATTTTTTTTATGTTGTGGCGGGATTTTCACTTATGCTGTCTGGTAAGGCGGCGAAAAAAAAGTAACAATAGCCCCCTCAAATCTAATGGAAGAGTCAGTTAGCCAGACTAAAGCGGTTTATTATGAATTTATACTACCTTGATTTTGAACAGCCCATTGCAGAGCTGGAAGAAAAAATAGAAGAACTTCGCTTGGTCGGCAGTGATCAGGAGCTCAATATTCAAGAAGTGATTGAGCGTCTTGAGCATGAATGCGAGATTCGTACAAAAGATATTTTTGCGAATCTTAATGCTTGGGATGTCGCGCGCTTGGCTAGACATCCAAAGCGTCCTTATACGCTTGATTACATTGAGCAGATTTTCACAGACTTTGATGAGTTGCATGGTGATAGAACTTATGCTGATGATCAGTCGATTGTAGGTGGTATTGCTCGGCTTGAAGGGCGTCCAGTAATGATTATTGGTCATCAGAAAGGGCGCGAAGTTAAAGAAAAGGTCAAGCGTAACTTTGGTATGCCCCGGCCAGAGGGTTACCGCAAGGCTTGTCGCCTTATGGAGCTAGCTGAACGTTTTTCCTTGCCTATTATCACCTTTATAGACACGCCAGGTGCCTACCCGGGAATTGGTGCTGAAGAGCGCGGCCAAAGCCAGGCGATAGCTCATAATCTAGCTGTCATGTCTCGGCTTAAAACGCCAATTATATCCACTGTTATTGGTGAAGGTGGTTCTGGTGGCGCGCTGGCTATTGGTGTCTGTGATCGTCTAAATATGCTTCAGTACTCAACTTATTCTGTTATTTCCCCTGAGGGTTGTGCCTCCATTCTGTGGAAAAGTGCTGAGTATGCAGCTGATGCGGCTGAAGCGATGGGGGTTAACGCTCAACGTCTGAAAGAATTAGGTCTGGTTGATGGCGTCATAGAGGAGCCTTTAGGCGGTGCACATAGAAATATGCCCGAGATGGCTACTCAATTGAAGGCTCAGCTTATTGCAGGGCTTGATGAACTTTCGGCTTTAGATACTGAAGAATTAATGGATCAGCGCTATCAACGTTTAACGGCCTACGTTAAAGAGTAAATAGTCAAATAGGGTGCTCTGTGAGTGAGATGAAGGTTTCCCCGGTGATCTTGCAGGCATTAAAAAGAGTGCCCGAGTCCAAACGCTATGTTGTTGCCTTGAGTGGTGGCTTGGACTCTATCGTGCTCTTGCATACTTTTCGTTTATTAAACCCCTCCTTAGCTTTATCAGCAATACATGTTCATCATGGGCTTAGTAAAAACGCAGACGACTGGGCTCGTCATTGTCAGCAGGTGTGCCAGGAGCTATCTATTCCTTGCTATGTAGAGCGTGTATCAGTTACTGCGAGTGGTGAAGGGCTAGAGGCCGCAGCCAGGAAGGCTCGTTACGAAGTTTTCGAGAGGCTGCTAAATGAT
>NZ_LWGG01001065.1:0-1794 GCF_001635365.1 Oleiphilus sp. HI0128
AAGCTTCTCTTTGAAGGTAGTACCGATAGAGACACTGTCGAAAACAGCATCAACTGCAACACCTGCCAAACGAGCACGCTCATGTAATGGTATGCCCAGTTTCTCGTAAGTTTCGAGCAGTTTAGGGTCGACTTCATCCAAACTTTGCGGCGCATCGTCCGGGTTTTTGGGAGCGGAAAAATAAGCGATGTCGTTAAAGTCGATTTCCGGGAAGTTTACCTGCTGCCATTCGGGTTGTTCCATATCCAGCCAGCTTTGATAAGCTTTCAAACGCCACTCTAGTAACCACTCAGGCTCATTCTTTTTTGCCGAAATACGACGAATGACATCCTCGTTTAATCCGGGTTCAAAGGTTTCTGACTCAATATCGGTCACAAACCCATGCTCATACTCTCGTTTAATCAGGTCTTTTACGGCCTTATCGGAGTCAGACATGCTTTTAAGCTCTCCCAAAAATAAGATATATCCGTTTGATAAAACAGGTTTTTTATCAAGCTGGTGTCATAGAATTTAGCGAATTATATAATAACCAAGTAATTTAGTCAGGTATTTTGATGCCACCTGAACAAAAAATAGTAAAAACGGTCAACTTCGATAAACTTCCAGAGGGCGCGTATTGTAGCTTTTTTTTCCAAAAAAATCAGATTTAGTACAATTAAAATACATTGCTTAGGCTAAGATAGGTATATATTCGGTAAGGAAGGAATAGATGGCTGTTTACACTCAATTGACTCGTTCACAAATAGACAAGCTTCTCGAGTCATATGACTTAGGTGAGCTTGTTGGCTTTAGCGAGATTAGCGCTGGTATTGAGAATACCAATTATTTTCTAGATACCTACCCAAAAAGCGGGGGCGAAGAAGCGGATAAAGGCGCCGTGAGGTATGTTCTTACTCTTTTCGAGAGCATGGAAAAAAACACTTTACCCTTTTTCAATGAGCTGACGACGCACCTGGCCCGAGAAGGTTTTAAAGTTCCTGCGCCAGTATTGACTAAGCAAGGCGAAGCAATTTTCGAACTTGAGCAAAAGCCTGGAATGATCGTTCAATGCTTGTCTGGTAAGGCAGTGGGCAAACCCAAGGTTACACAGTGTGAGGCGATGGCTGAATATCTGGCAAGTATGCACCTGGCTTTAAGGGACTTTCCAAGAAGTCGCCCTTTAGCGCGAGATAGCGATTGGATGTTGGCGCAGAAGGCGCTTTTGCAACAGAGTGCTATGCCAGAAGAAGACTTTGACTTACTAGAGCAGTCAATATTCAGATATAGCAATGAATATGGAAGTGCCACCCAAGACTGCCCTCAGGGTATCGTTCATGGCGACTTATTTCGTGACAATGTCTTGTTTCGGCGGGATGAGGTTTCAGGGGTCATTGATTTCTATCATGCCTGTCAGGCTACCTTGTTATTTGACTTGGCGGTGATGGCGAATGATTGGGCGTGGAATGCATCGAAAGGAGATTATGATGAGGGCTTGCTGAGAGCAATAACTCAGGCTTATCAGTCGCATCGACCCTGGACTGACAGGGAACGAGAGGTTTGGCCCAGGTGTCTTGAGCTTGGCGCCTTAAGGTTCTGGATTAGCCGTTTGGTTAGTTACTATCTGCCAGGTTATCAGCAACATTCTGTAGAGGGTGATACCGCCAAAAACCCGGATGAAATGAAGGCTATTTTACTTCGAGCGCAAGCGCTATAAGTAAAATAGCTAATTTCTTTACCGTATATCCTACTCAAACAAAGCATTAATGTTGGTGTTGAAACTAATATCAACCAGGTTCCAACCTTCTTGAGGCTGGT
>NZ_LWGG01001066.1:0-1747 GCF_001635365.1 Oleiphilus sp. HI0128
AGAAACGTCGGCAAAATAAAATAAGCTACGATGATCGTCAAGATTAAAATAGTCTAAGAAATCGCCGCTTAAGTACAAAGATGGCATCACTCGATGCTCAAAGAAAATATCGTTCACTTTCTTTTCATTTTTTGGCAGCATTTTCTTTTGAATTTGCAAGCCGGCTTTTTGGTCAGCCCTCAATTCCTGGAGACCCGCGCTCAGTTTCTTATAGCCTTCTTCAAGCTCTTTCTGTAAATGCTTATTATGCTTACTTAAACGAACCTTCTCTAGGATTCTATCGATCACATGATCAACATTAATATAGTCATTGACAGGTTTTAGAATGTAGTCCGAAGCACCTGCTCTTAAACACGCGACCACATCACCAGAGTTTGGCGTTTCCGATACAACAACCAAAGGGATAAGGTAACTATCAGCCTGACCCAATGATAAGTGAGCAATATCGGCATTGGTTACATCAGCAAACACCAAATCTACTGAAGTACTTGCCAATAACTCGTTTGCGTTATCGATCGTTGATGCAGTTTTTACTTGATAGCCCTTGGCACACAGATAATCTGCCAAGCGTAACAAGTCCTCTTTATGAGGGTCTAGCACCAGAATATGTTCAGCTAGCTGATCCATGATCTATACCTGCCAAACATTATTTAATAAGGTCAATACAATACTCACTAATTAATCACAGCCTTTTTATAACGCTTGATATACAGCGGCTAAGCTTTAAGGCACCCGACATACTATGCCTGGCGCGGCATCAAGGTTAATTTAATAATTCGAGTATAGGACAAGCTGAATACACGTCTAACCAAAACCGAGAATAATTTCATTTTTTCACCGGGACTGGCTAAAGATCACAGACTTACCGTGCGATACGCCAAATTCCTAACGATTTCACTTAAACTGATTAAACCTGCACAAGCATGCTAAAGTAATTAAAGAATTAATATACTTCTGCATAAAAGCTAAGTATTAACATACTCTTTTTATCAAAATATACCTTGAGACTATTCTCATTCATTAGAGTATTCACACTAATTAACAATTGGGGCTACGCTGCTTGAATTTATTGATAGAAGATTTACTTGGGGCGCATAAGAAGCTAATCATGGACCCAGTACACGGTGGCATACCTCTTTTGAGCCACGAAGTGGCCATGGTGGACCACCCTTTATTTCAGCGACTACGCTTTATTTGTCAGAACGATATCCTTTCTCTCGTATTTCCTGGCGCGACTCACTCACGCTTTTTACATAGCGTAGGTGTCATGCATGTTGGCGGGCGCATGTTCCGCGCAATGATTGAAAACTGTCTGAAACGCTGCTCCCAAGAACAGCGTTCAGTGGTAAAAACCGACACACTAGAAGCTATCAGCTACTTTCACAGGCTTGTTCGTTGTGCCTGCCTTCTACATGATGTTGGACATAGCAGCTTCTCGCACCAATTCAATCGAACCCCCTCTATTAAATCCCTTCTTGCTCAAGGAGGACGTTTTGAACATCTTTGGGCAGGCATTGACACCAGCGCTATCTATAAAGATCCGCCAACAATACTCGAGCATGAGCACTTTTCAGTTCGTGCTGCCTGGCAAATACTGCAAGATATCGATAACAAAGCACCAAGCCTGGAACCTTTAGATATTCTGTCTCTGATGGAAACCACCTCAATTTCCCCAAGTGATTTATTTAATCGACACGCTCACGCCCTTTGGCCGCTGATTGCTCCCAGCGACCTGGCGAATAATCCG
>NZ_LWGG01001067.1:0-1841 GCF_001635365.1 Oleiphilus sp. HI0128
TCTTCAAAAGATGAAACAGAACCTAGAGCGATATCTAATTGTTCTTGTAGTGTCTGGTTACTTTCCTCTAGCTGAGTAATCTGATCCAGGTGCGCGTTTGTATCAGCATTAATAGCGGCTATAGCCTTATTAGCTCTTGTGCGTACCACGAAAAACGTGATCAAACTGCCAATAATAAAGGCAGCTATTGAAAACAAAAGGGTGTTGTTGTCAGTCATCTTCTTATAAATCTGAGTTAGGTGGATATGAAAGGTATCAAACGCTTACAAATTATATTAGCAGTATATTTTGAACTTGCTGGAAAAATATTAGAGAAATCATGACATTCCTAAAATCTACGCTAAAGTAACTAGGTGAGAGTTAAAAAATAAATTCTTTAGAACTATCAGAAAGAAAGAAAATACTATGCTGCAATTAACGTTTAATCAGAAAGTCGGTCTCGGTTTTGCCATTATCATCTCTTTGCTATTGGTGTCCGGGCTATCATCTTTATGGAATCTTAATGACATCAATGGGTCAACCTCAAGGGTGAATGAAACGGCTGTGCCTGTCGTGAAAGAAAGTAACGATGTACAGATACAGCTACTAAAATTAGCAAAACTCAGTTCTCTGGCATTTAATGCTGAGAATCAGGATGAGATTGCTAGTTTTAAAAAATCATTCGATAAAGGCGCTAAAAGTTTTGATGAAAGATATGTCAGTCTTGAAAAACTAGCTGAATCTGATGAGCAAATGAAGGCGCTCGTTATTGGTATTAAAAGTAACTATGACCTTTACCGTTATGCAGTTAACGAAATGTTTGAGTCAAAATCTGAAGTTTTGACGGCAAGAGATTACATGTTAGAAGAAGCTGACGTGTTATTTGGCTTAGTTGATAATGTTGGTGCTTCCCTTGATGAAATACAATATTACCTGCCACCTGAAGAGTACAAGGATCAGATGGATTTGGTAATAGGCTTTGCTAATCAATCGATTACCTTGATTAATAATATATTTAAGACCATTGATGAAATAAAAATCACTCAGGATATCGGGCGAGTCAGCGAAGGTATGGGAGATTTTGAGTGGTCGATCAATGACTCTCACTCTTGGTTCGTTAAGGGTGCTGAAGTGTTTAAGGATTTTGATGAAGACGATATGCTTCCCGCCGCCTTTGATGCTTATGCTGAAATAAGTGAATATATTAAAAAGACACCCTCAATTGTTGATCACAAAAAACGGCAGTTGGAGCAAATTGAAGTTGCAAAACAGAAGTTGTCTGAAGCAGATTCAGCAGTAACACAATCTATTGAAGGGCTTGACGAGTTATTGAAAGCAGCAGATGTTCGCTTTAATGACTTGCAGGGTGAAGTGTTAGGTAGTTTGGACTTCGGCTTTAAGAGTTCGATAGTGATGTTGATAGTTCTGATTTTACTTGCTACCCAGAACTTTAACTCGATGCGTTTAGCTATCCGTAAGAAGATGATCGATCTTGCCAAATTGAATGCAATTGGTCGTTCTTTGGCCGGTGCTCAGAGTCAAAATATTGCTCTTGAAGAAGTGCTTCAAAGTATGCATGAAAAGATTGGCGTTTCGCAGGGTTCGGTTTTTCTTACAAATGAAAATCAGCAGTTAGAGGTGAAAGCACATTTCCCACCTAAAGCGATTGAAGCTGGTAGTGGAGCTGTTAAGTTTGATATGGGACAAGGTGTTCTAGGCAAAGCAGCTGAAACCAAAAAGACTATTTTTGTTCCAAATACCGAAAAAGATAAGAACTTTGTCTCGTCTGCTGGCGGGCAAGAGCGTGCCTTACTATGTGTACCGCTTGTCGACAAAGAGATTCTCGTTGGTGTGATTAACCT
>NZ_LWGG01001068.1:0-2493 GCF_001635365.1 Oleiphilus sp. HI0128
TATTAGTCTTACTGATATTTAAGCATAAAGCGCTCAGAACCCTGAGAAGTAGAGATGGCTTAGATCTAAATCAATTTCAGAGTCTTTATTTAGCTTGGCAGCACTAAAATTTCTCTAAAGCGCTTTAAAAACGACAATGAAAAAAGCATTATCCTATTAATAGAAAAATAGATTCGAGGTAGCTATGTCAGAATTCAAAGCAATTGATAACAAAGTTTTAGATGCCAAGCTTGTAGGGCCCTTAGCGCTGTTGCTGGGAAAGTGGCAAGGTGAAACAGGGATGGACATTGCACCGGAGCCCGACGGTGTTGAAGAAAACGCCTTCTATGAAACCTTGGAATTCAAACTCGTGGGTGATGTGAGTAATGCTGAAGAGCAAGACTTGGGCATTGTTCAGTACGAACAAATAGTTCGTCGCAAGCGCGATGACAAGCTAATTCATCATCAGCTAGGCTACTGGACTTGGGATGCTGAGAGCCAAACCATTTGTAATGGCTTTACGATTCCTCGTCGTGTCTCTCTGCTCGCTGGCGGTACAGTTGAATACATCAATAATAAGATGATTATTTTTGTTGAAGCAGAAAATGGCAGCGATACCTGGGGCATTACTGAAGCGGCGTTTATGAGGGAAAAAGCAAATACCAAGTCCTTCAGTCAAACATTGGAAGTGGAGGGGGATCGCTTGCATTATCAGCAAACAACTGTGGTTGATATCTATGGTGAGAGTGGCTTCGAACATACCGATGAAAATACCCTAACCAAGATATCTTAATCTGATCACTTTCTACCGTATCAAGTATTACTCCATGCCCGCGAAACTCCTTAAGAAGGGAGTTTCAAATTGGCCTAAAACGCTTTAGACTTGCACAAAATTTTTCTGCCGAGGCTCCTTATGAATCCCCATTATCCTAACTTGCTAGCCCCTCTCGATCTTGGTTTTACGACTCTAAAGAACCGCGTCATTATGGGTTCTATGCACACGGGCTTGGAAGACCGTTTTTATCATATCGATAAGCTGGCGGCTTTCTTTGCTGAAAGAGCTCGGGGTGGGGTGGGCCTGATGATTACGGGCGGTTTCTCTCCAAACCGCCGTGGTGAGCTTTTGCCTTTGGGCTCTAGAATGGATAATAAACTAACGGCTTTATTGCATCGTCGCGTTACCTCTGCAGTACATAACGAAGGCGGCAAGATATGTATGCAGCTTTTGCACGCTGGTCGTTATGGCTATACGCCTTACAGTGTTTCAGCAACAAATAAAAAATCCCCGATCACGCCTTTTAAACCGAGTAAGCTAAGCTCGAAGCAAATTGAGTCAACCATCAATGACTATGCTAATGCGGCCAAGATGGCACAGTTTGCTAATTATGATGGTATTGAGATCATGGCATCAGAAGGTTATTTGATTAACCAATTCTTGGCTGAACGAGTCAATACACGAACTGATAAATGGGGCGGCTCTGCAGAAAACCGCATGCGCTTTGCTATCGAAACAGTACGTCGTGTACGTGAGGCGGTTGGCGAGAAATTTATTATCGTTTACCGAATGTCGTTGATGGACTTAGTTGACGGCGGTCAGAGTTGGGATGAAATTGAGGTCTTGGCTAAAGAGATTGAAGCAGCTGGTGCTACCATTATTAACACTGGTATTGGTTGGCACGAAGCGCGTATCCCGACAATTGTTACCTCTGTGCCGCGTGCTGCATTTAGTTTTGCGACAGAAAAGCTTCGTAAGACAGTTTCAATTCCTGTGTGTGCTAGTAACAGAATTAATACGCCTGAGATTGCAGAAGATATTATCGAAAAGGGTGAGGCAGATTTAGTCTCTATGGCACGCCCTTTACTGGCTGACCCTTTCTTCGTATCGAAAGCCGAGGCGGGCAAAGGCGATGAAATCAATACTTGTATTGCATGTAATCAGGCATGTTTGGATCACACTTTTCAGATGAAAAGGGCGTCGTGCTTGGTGAATCCTCGAGCTTGTCATGAAACTGAGTTGAAATATTTGCCGACTCAGGACAAGAAGCGAGTTGCGGTTATCGGTGCGGGGCCAGCAGGCATGTCTGCTTCAACGGTATTGGCTGAGCGGGGTCATCAGGTGAGTTTGTTTGATGCAAGCGACAAGATTGGCGGGCAGTTTAACATTGCCAAGCAAGTGCCGGGCAAAGATGACTTTAATGAGACCATGCGCTACTTCGGTAAGATGATTGAAAAGTATGGCGTTGACCTTCGTTTGAATACTTGGGTTGAAGCCGAAGACCTCATCAAAGAGGGGTTTGATGAGGTGATTGTCGCCACGGGTATTTCTCCTCGAACGCCTCCAATTCCTGGTGTTGAACATCAAAAGGTTATGAGTTATCTGGATGTTTTGCGTGATAAAAAGCCTGTTGGTGAGAAAGTAGCCATAATTGGTGCAGGCGGTATTGGTTTTGATGTTGGTGAGTTCCTAGTTCATAAGCACGGAGAAACGCCAGAGGCCGAAAAGCAGCAGTGGTA
>NZ_LWGG01001069.1:0-663 GCF_001635365.1 Oleiphilus sp. HI0128
GGCAGCACTAAAATTTCTCTAAAGCGCTTTAAAAACGACAATGAAAAAAGCATTATCCTATTAATAGAAAAATAGATTCGAGGTAGCTATGTCAGAATTCAAAGCAATTGATAACAAAGTTTTAGATGCCAAGCTTGTAGGGCCCTTAGCGCTGTTGCTGGGAAAGTGGCAAGGTGAAACAGGGATGGACATTGCACCGGAGCCCGACGGTGTTGAAGAAAACGCCTTCTATGAAACCTTGGAATTCAAACTCGTGGGTGATGTGAGTAATGCTGAAGAGCAAGACTTGGGCATTGTTCAGTACGAACAAATAGTTCGTCGCAAGCGCGATGACAAGCTAATTCATCATCAGCTAGGCTACTGGACTTGGGATGCTGAGAGCCAAACCATTTGTAATGGCTTTACGATTCCTCGTCGTGTCTCTCTGCTCGCTGGCGGTACAGTTGAATACATCAATAATAAGATGATTATTTTTGTTGAAGCAGAAAATGGCAGCGATACCTGGGGCATTACTGAAGCGGCGTTTATGAGGGAAAAAGCAAATACCAAGTCCTTCAGTCAAACATTGGAAGTGGAGGGGGATCGCTTGCATTATCAGCAAACAACTGTGGTTGATATCTATGGTGAGAGTGGCTTCGAACATACCGATGAAAATACCCTAAC
>NZ_LWGG01001070.1:0-2551 GCF_001635365.1 Oleiphilus sp. HI0128
TATACAGTTAAAAATTGTATTAAATCGTATTGCCTACAAACGCTAGAAAAGGTACATTACGCTCGCCTAGTAACATGTGTTACATTTGGGTGGTTTTTAGGATAATTTCCTTGTTATCAACAACAAATTGATTAGGTAGTCAGAATATGACTGATTTAATGTCTGAAGCAATAAACTTGATGTTGGTGGGTATGGGATTCGTTTTTGTATTTTTGACGATCTTAGTTTTTGCTACATCGTTCATGTCAAAAATGATTTTGAAATATGCGCCAGCACCTGAGCCTAAAGCTCCAGCTGCATCGCCAGTAACTCAAGCATCTAATGATGCGCAACTGTTAGCAGTACTCTCTGCTGCAGTAGACAAATATCGCTCAGACCACAAGAAGTGAGCGTGAATAAAATTTGAACCTTTAACAGAAGGCTTGATAGAAAATGACGGATTCGAACAAAAAACTCGGAATCACTGATGTCGTACTTCGTGATGCACATCAATCTTTATTAGCAACGCGTATGCGAATTGACGATATGCTGCCAATTGCTGAAAAGCTAGATCAGGTAGGCTATTGGTCACTTGAATCTTGGGGTGGCGCTACATTTGACTCCTGTATTCGATTTATTGGTGAAGATCCATGGGATCGTATCAGAGAATTGAAGAAAGTCATGCCTAATACTCCGCAGCAAATGTTGTTGCGAGGTCAAAATCTGTTAGGTTATAGACATTATGCTGATGACGTTGTTGATAAGTTCGTAGAGCGTGCTGTAAAAAATGGTGTTGAGGTATTCCGTGTTTTTGACGCGATGAACGACCCTCGCAACCTGGATCGTGCGCTTAAAGCTGTTAAAGCAAACGGCGGTCATGCTCAGGCAACGCTTTCCTATACAACAAGTCCTGTACATACTTTGGAAAGCTGGGTTAGCTTAGCGAAGCAGATTGAAGACTTGGGTGCAGATTCTATCGCTATTAAAGATATGGCCGGTACATTAACGCCTTATGCTGCTTCTGAGTTGGTTGGGCGTTTGAAAGCTCAGACTGATCTAGAAGTTCAATTACATGCACACGCGACTTCTGGCTTGTCAGATATGACAATTCTTAAAGCGGTTGAAGCAGGTATTGACCGTGTTGACACGGCTATTTCTTCAATGGCAATGACATACGGCCATACTGCGACTGAAAGTGTGGTTGCGGCATTGGCAGGTACTGGTCGTGATACTGGCTTGGACATGAAGCTTCTTGAAGAGATTGCTGCTTACTTCCGTAAGGTTCGTAAGAAGTACGCTAAGTTCGAAGGTTCATTGCGTGGTACTGATTCGCGAATTCTGATTGCCCAGGTTCCTGGTGGCATGTTGACCAACATGGAAAACCAGTTGAAAGAGCAGGGTGCTGCAGACAAATTTGATGCAGTGCTAGAAGAAATTCCACGTGTTCGTGAAGATCTTGGTCATATTCCTCTTGTAACACCTACTTCTCAGATTGTTGGAACCCAAGCGGTTCTGAACGTATTGACTGGCGAGCGCTATAAATCAATCTCTAAAGAGACTGCGGGTATTCTTAAAGGTGAATACGGTGCGGCTCCAGCTCCTTATAATAAAGAGCTACAGGATCGCGTTTTAGATGGTGGTGAAGCAATTACTTGCCGACCAGGAGACTTGCTTGAGCCAGAAATGGACAAGTTGACTGAGGAAGTTAAGAAACTTGCTGGCGAAAAAGGTATCAAGCTTGCTGATGAGACGGTCGATGATGTTCTGACTTATGCTCTGTTCCCTCAGATTGGTCTTAAGTTCCTAGAGAATCGTGACAATGCAGATGCATTTGAGCCGGTTCCAAGTGAAGATGACGTAAAAGCGGCAGCTAAGGGTGGTAAGGAAGTTTATACCATTAACGTTAGCGGTCAGTCTTACGTTGTTGAAGTTGAGGAAGGCGGTGATATCACAGGTATGGTTCCAGTTACTGGTGGTGCTCCTTTACAGGCTTCTGGTGGTGCGCCAGCAGCGGCTGCTCCTGCGGGTGGTGGTGATCCGGTTCCAGCTCCGTTAGCAGGTAACATCTTTAAGGTTGTTGCAACGCCTGGTCAAGTTGTTCAAGAGGGTGACTTGCTGTTGATTCTTGAAGCAATGAAGATGGAAACAGAAGTACGTGCACCACGAGCGGGTACTGTTGGAACGATTAGTGTCTCTGTTGGCGACTCAGTTGCCGTTGGCGATACTTTGATGACCTTATAAGGGTAGTCTGACAATGGAAAATATACTTAATTTATGGACCGGTAGTGGTCTTTATAATATCTCTATCGGCCAGTTCTCGATGATCGTTATTTGTCTCGGTCTTCTATATATGGCTATTAAAAAAGGCTTTGAGCCTTTGTTGCTATTGCCTATTGGTATGGGCGGGATATTGGCTAATATTCCAGAGGCTGGACTTGCTTTATCGGCCGCTGAAAATGCGATACATTTTCACAAGCCTGAAGTAATGATGGCTTTGGCAGAGGTTTTGAAAGTTCCTTTTGAAGCCGGTCAGGAAATGACGCAAGAGACCTTATATGCGTTTAAAGACGCT
>NZ_LWGG01001071.1:0-965 GCF_001635365.1 Oleiphilus sp. HI0128
AATGATTTCGGCATACGATATATTGATAGGCCCAAAACCCAAAGCTGAAACTAGACAGAACAGAACGAGAAAAGTAATTAGCAAGCAAGCTATGAACTTACCGGCAATCAGCGAACCCGTTCTAGCCTCGGCACTAGTATTCATAACTAATTCTCGGAACATTTGCACTAGGATGGCGATCTACCTTAACCTTCGCCTTGAAGACTTTTGATATTAAAGACTCATTGAGCACTTCATTTATAGAGCCTTGAGCAACCAATCTGCCACGGTCTAACACCAACAAACTATCGCAGAAAGCCGCGGCGAGATTTAAGTCATGAAATGAAGATAAAACACTTATTCCTAATTGCTTCACCTTGTTCAGCAGATCAATTTGGTAATGGATATCCAAGTGATTGGTTGGCTCATCCATAATTAATAAGCGGGGTTTCTGCACAATTGCTCTTGCAAGCATCACGCGCTGCTTCTCACCACCCGACAAAATACTGAACAAGCAATCTTCAACAGCCGATAAGTCCATATCAGCAATAACTGAACTGACAAAACGAATATCTTCCTTTGTATCCCACTCAAACAAGCCCTTGTGGGGCGCTAGCCCTTGCAGTACAACCTCTCTTACCGTCAGCCCTAAATGATCATGATGCTCCTGCAAAATGACAGCCACCTGCTTTGCGTTGTCCCTTAAGCTGTTCTCCCAGATATCCGAGCCGCCTAAGGACACATTGCCTTTGCTCGGTTTGTTTACTCTGTAACAGCAACGCATCAAGCTGGACTTCCCTGAGCCATTAGGGCCGATTAAGCCAACAAAACCTCCTTCTGATAGGGCAAAACTAATATCTTGCAGGATCACCTTATTACCACAGTGCCACGATAAAGTATTCACACTTAACAAAGGATCAGCAGTTTTATTTTCGCTATCAAGCATCAATATTTCCTAAGAACTGCCAGGCTTATTGTTCGCATTG
>NZ_LWGG01001072.1:0-1209 GCF_001635365.1 Oleiphilus sp. HI0128
ACAAGCAGTGGTACCTTCTCCCCAAATATCAGGGTTTCGTGCTCTTAACGTTGCGTTTACCACATCTCGAATAGCCGCGCGAAGGCTGTCTTTATGTACAAATTGATTTCTAACGTGCAGCAGCTCCCGATAACCAAAACCATGTGGGCCATCTGCAAGTCGCTTTATTCCTGCATTTGTGCCTAACGCGTAAAGTACGAGGAGTAATCTCCTTTGTATTTCATCTCGGCTTAATCTCTCCCGAGAGGCAACACTTGAAAAGCGGGAGGTAAAGTCGATACGTAAGTCTGACTCTTTAAGAACGTCAAGCAGACTTGTCATTGGCCATTTTTCTTGGATGGAGCTTTTTATAGAAAGAATATTCTCTGGATCTGGCAACGGCTCGTAAGGGGAAACACTGATGCGGTTTTTCCCTTGGGGTTTTAGTCTTACGTGTTTGTTTTTTGGGATCGTATTGTTCAGATGTGAAAGCGCTGCTCCCATATCACTCTTTAATTGAGAGACAAACTCGGCAGCATCTTGGGTATGCCCTAAAATCTGATAGTAAGAGTTTCGCTTTTCTTCAAAGTCAGTCGGCAGATCTTCATCCGGGTCACGATATTTGTCTGCACCTTCTACCCAAATTTCCTTACATCTCAGTTTCTCGCGGAGCATTTGAAGAACACAGATCTCGTAATTAATGCGATTGATGCGCCGAGTTTTACCTTGCTTCTCAATCACAACCTCTCGCCATTTTGGCTTAATGACTCCATCGATAGGAACTCGATCATTTAAAATTATATATTGCTGCTTACTTTCTCGATGGTCGGCTATCCATTCTAAAGCCTCTAAAACTGGGCGATGTAATGTATTGTTGGATTTGAATTTCAATAGCTCCAAAAGCTTAGGGAGCATTCGTCGGTAATGGCCACCATATGATGAACGGATTAAGGTATGAACTTGGTTTTTGTACCCTGAGCCAGAAGATTTAAACTCTTTAACTAGGTTCGTTAACGTCGATTCACCGGCTATTGGATAAATAACTTCTTGCACTGTAGCGCTTGGTTTTTCCAGCGAGGCTTCTGCAATTCTAAAAAGTATCGTGTTTTTGCCATACACCTTTTGAAAATCTTTGAGCATAGACTTTACGACCTTTTTCTCTGCGCGAGCATTAAGCCGATGAACTATCTGGCAAAACAAATCAATTAACCCATCTATTGCTTCTCTTTG
>NZ_LWGG01001073.1:0-1369 GCF_001635365.1 Oleiphilus sp. HI0128
CAGTCTTTGGCTATATTAAGCGCATCTTTTCCGTTATTTGCCGTCTTGTATTCATTGTCGCTATAACCCAGCTGTTCTAGGCCACGTTTAACAATAACTTGCATGGCACGGCTATCGTCTACGATAAGAAATTTCATTGCGGATAAGACCCTTTGTATATAGCAAGTGTTTGAATTGCTTTATTAATTATTTGAAGCGATAGTTTATTCATTGCGCTAACTTTGTCCAATAAATACGCCGGCATATATGGTTGTTCCGTCTTCATCCTGCGTAAAGACTTCCCAATCCGGCTCAATATCCTGCATTAGCGTTTGCGCTTGTTCCTTCGTAAGCTGGATCGGCACATCTAAGTGTGTATCTTCGCTTATTTCGAGTTGTACTTGGCCTGCCAGGATATTTCCTAATTCACAGAGCGCGTCATTTGCGTCGTTTTTGCTGAGCTCTTCTTCCGGTAGCTGAAATAATAGAGAGGCGGCCCTGTAGCTAAGTTTTGTTGGCATTGCTAAAACCATTAAAAAATTGTTTTGGCCAACGATAGGTATTTCTACAAAGCACTCTAAAATGCATTCTTGTTGATGAGGCTGGGGCTCAATATATTTGAGCTCGGCACCAAATAGCTTAGTCCACACACCTGATAGCAAGCTATAAAAAGTTTGCTTGTTCATTCTGTCAGCATCCTGTTTTTTAAACGCATTGCTTCACGTGCATAGTGGAATCTCTTAACGAAAGAAGGAAATCGGCTACCTTCCAGTATAGAAAAGAATTTTATTTTTGCTCTGAATAATTGTCGGTGATAACAAAATATTACAGAACATGGATGTTATGACGTAAAAAACTGTATTATTCACAACAGAAAAATGAACAAAATAAGACTATATTTACGATTAGAATAAATTTACGTTTAATTTAGGCAATTTTTGTTGAAAGATTGCGTATCAAGGATGGCCCAAGAAGAGACATTATGCCGACAGATACAAATTACATCATTATTCAGCTGCTAATCGGCACCTTTGCTTGTTTGTGCATTAGCGTCGCTTACATTATGTTTTTGAAGCATAAGCTGACAAAGCTTAAGCCGGGGAAACATCATACTTTTGAATATGCCTACGATGGAAAAACGGTAGGCAAGACTGCGCCTGATTCAGAAGGTGAGGAAGAGTCTGTCGAAGATGGAATGAACAAACTGGATGAATTGTCCGGCCAGCAATTAAGTTTGAGCTCGCAACTTAAAGATATGACATCTGAGAATGACCGGCAAGCCTTTAGTGATTCTGAGCGGCAGCGTTTGCTTGAACATATTGAGGCACTCGAAGCCTCCTTGAAAGAATCAGGAAAGCGGATTACCTCAATGAATGTTCAATATCAGCAA
>NZ_LWGG01001074.1:0-15093 GCF_001635365.1 Oleiphilus sp. HI0128
TGCAAAGCAATAATATAAGATAATATTTGAGTATGCTCGAAATAAGCCTTTATAACGATAGAACTAGTGTCTTATATTAAAGCATAAGAATTACTAGAGTGCTCAGTTAACCTAATGTTGTATTAATCCCTTAAGTACAGATTGGCTCACCGCCAGTTCGCTTTTCCAGTATCCGCTAAACTTCGGTAAATTGTCGTCTATTTCTTCACTTCTGCTGTGATAAAAAATATGCCCTTGAGCTGCTGGTAGTGCGCCAGGGTCTTCAAAACGGTCAATGGGAATAAAGGCCAGTTTTAAAAAAGGCGCAAGCCTCAAAAAGCCAACTAATGGAGATTGGCAGTTTTGGCATATACCTCTAGTTAGAGCAGGAGGACGACGATATTTTGCAAACAATAGTTGATCAGATTTGTTTAGCTCAACATTTTTTGCATTGACTACGACAAATTCTGCATAAGGCTTGTTATAGATCTCTTGGCAAATAGTGCAATGGCATTTAAAGCGAGAAAAAGGTTGGGCTCTGACGGTGATTTTCGATGTGGTGCATGAACAGCTAGCGGACTGATGGAAGCTCTGTGATGTCATAAAATTTAGCCTGTTAGCTTTTGTTATTGTTAAGGGCAACGCTATCTCGGACTATAACCCAATAATAGTGCGTGTTAGTACTTATACGCAAAGCTATGGTGCATGAGCTTACTGATGTTGAGAGTTATTATTATGTCATTTAATTTAAATTGTTAATAAAATCAATTGGATGAAACTAATTTGTTGTCTTGGCACGGCTAATGCTTTAGTAATAACTGTACAAGGAAGTACGTAATGAAACGATTTCAAAGAGCGAGCCTTAGTAATCAATTATATACCGGATTCGACTCCTTGTTTTCTGCTCAGGCCTTGCAACGAAGCAAATACTTTTAAGTTATTACGATGATTAAACGGAGAATACCGAATGAAGAAATCAGCTGGTAACACACTGTTTGAATTAACTGCAAAAGAAGAAGCCGTTTGTTATGAAGCCTTAGAGGCTTACTTTGAGCAAATGTATTTTGCAAACTGATATTAGCTAAAGAAGTATAAATAGGAGTGAAAAGGGGGAATGCGAAAAAGCATTCCCCCTTTTTTATTTCCACCGGGAACCACAATATGTGGTGATCAAATCTTGAATAATCCCCCAGAATGGCGATAATGGCCGCCTCTTGAATATAAATATTAGATGCACAGTAAGAAACTTTCCTTGCTTTGAATAGCGCAGATGCGCAGCGTGATCCTTCCTTCAGCTATGAGCCAGAATTCATCCCGATTTATGCCCGGTAGTTCGCGTTTGGTGCGTTCTCTATCAGAGATGCTGCAAGTCGAGCCACAGACTCATCCAGAAAATTTTAGCGAGCGCTTATCGCAAAAAATAGACTTCTCGGGCTCGGTAAAATTAAGTGATGCGCAAGGCATGATCAGAATGATTGATCGTCGAGTCGACGCCGGTTTACTGTCGAACGATTCGGACGAATTGGCTGGTCAGGAAGCTTTAGAAAAAAGCCAGCAGGCCTTTGTCAGGGTAAGAAAAGCCATTAGCCAATCTATTGAGTCAGGCTTTGACCCAGATAAAAGTGTCGGCAGAATAAAGCTGCCTGAATGGGATGAAGCGTTTATTAGCGCTATGCGAGAAGGGCAAGTCGATGACAAGTTGCTAGCCAAAGCTGCTGAACCCTTCAGTAAGTTTTATCGTGCTCAGCAGTCTGATATGTCGGCTAAAGTGCAGGGCTTGAGAGTTTATATTAGTGAGGTGTTAGAGAAGCATTCACCAGAGCTTGCGAAGTTAGTGGTGCTCGATAAAGCTCTCGACGAAGCGTTAAGCGTCGCTGCTCGTAAACAGTTTTTATGCGTACCGACGCTACTCGCCACTTACTTTCGCGAGAGCTTTGAAAGGCCTGCCGGTAAAAATGCCGACCTGTTTGAAACGTGTGCCTTGGATGAGAATATTAAGGCCTTTCTAGCAGCTTTAAAGCGCTTGCTGATGGCAGAGCTGGAAGCGCGCTTGCAGCTCGTGCTGGGCTTGATAGAAGCATTAAATGAAACGGTGCAATCGGCAAACTGAGTGCATCGCTATGGACACAATTATGAAATTAGAGGTTACTAGTTGCTTATGAATAAGCTTCTTTTTGGGCTGGCATTTTTATTAGGCGCATTGGCTATCATCGGTATGAGCTGGGTATTCTTGGGTAGTGATACCTTGGCCTTGCTGATTACTGTCGTTATTGGTGTGGTGTTTAGTATTGGCACCCTTGAGCTCTTACGATTTCAGAAGGCGACACAAACACTGTCAGTCGCGCTAAAAGATATTCCAAAATTTGCCGTACAAGCCGAGTCGGATAACGAAAACCAGTTTGACAAATGGCTACTGTCGCTTCACGCCTCGCTGCGTAATGCTGTTCAGCTTAGAATAGAAGGTGAGCGCATTGGTCTACCCGCGCCTGTCGTGACGCCCTACTTAGTCGGCTTACTGGTAATGCTCGGCTTGTTAGGTACTTTTGTCGGAATGGTTGATACCTTGCAGGGTGCTGTCACGGCACTACAAGGAACCACAGAATTAGAGGCAATTCGCACAGGTTTGGCCGCGCCGATCAATGGTTTGGGCTTGGCTTTCGGTACGTCCGTTGCCGGTGTGGCAGCTTCAGCTATGTTGGGCTTGATGTCGACATTGAGTCGTCGTGAACGAGTGATTGCGACACGTGAGCTCGATGCCTGTATCGCGCATGAGTTTAAAGGCTTCTCTCTGGTTCATAACCGCCAAGAAACTTATAAAGCCCTACAAGCACAGGCGCTTGCCTTACCTCAAGTGGCAGATCAGCTTCAAACCATGGCGTTGAATTTGGAGAAAATGGGCTCAAACCTGGGTGAGCAGCTAAACCAGAAGCAAGATAGCTTTCATACTGAGGTGAAACAGAGTTACCAACACTTGGCCGAGACGGTATCAGAAGCCATTTCCAGCAGTGTCAGTACCGTTCAGGCAGGGCTTGCCGATAGTGGTCGTTTGGCAGGTGAAAGTATGCGCCCTGTGTTTGAAAAAAGTATGAGTCGGTTGGTGGAGAAGGTCAGTGATCAGACTTCGAAAAGTCATCAGCAGTTTTCTACGAAAGCTACTGAACACTTGGATTTTCTGAATGGCCGCTTCTCGAAAACGGCAGACGAGGTGGGAAGTGTCTGGCGTAAAGCGCTAGAAGAGCAAGCGCTGAGAAACCAACAAAGTGCCGAGCAGATTAAGCAAACCTTGAGTGAATACAGTGAGCTCTTTGACGCTAAAACGCAGACAATGTTAGAAAGCTTGAACCAGAATTTGGCGCAGCGAGATAGCCAAAATCTCGAAAGTGAAAAAGCTCGACAGACAGTTTGGCAACAGGCGATGATTGATACGCAGACGCAGAGTTCTGCTTCTTTACACAGCGCCTCTCAAGACGTTGCTGACAAGCTAAATCAGCTTACACAAGCTCAGCTTGAAACAAGTTGTCAGGTTGCTGATAAATTTACGGAAATGACAGATCGTTTGGGGGCTATGTCTGAGGGGATCAGTCTTGATTGGCAGAACCGTGCTGACAAAATGTTGGCTCAGCAAGCTGAGCTGGTTGAGAAGCTAAGTGACAGCCAGCAGCTAATGGATGAGCAAACCAAGCAGAAGTCAGAGAAGCTATTGGCTGAACTAGCGGGTCTTTTCGCTGAATCCAATAACTTACTGATCGCACGTCGTGAAGATGAGTCACGTTGGTTGCACGAACTGGATAGTCGAATGAATGGCTTAGCGGCGAGTGTGCGTGAAGAATTGAGCAGCTTGCGAGATGAAGAGGCAGGTCGTGCAAACGCTGCTGCCGAGACGATGAATAAGCTACAACAAAGCTTATCGCAGCAAGTTGCCCAATTGTCAGAAACGATTGAGAAACCCATGACAGAGCTGATTGAAACCGCGTCTGAAACACCAAAGGTTGCTGCGGAGGTAATCTCCAAGTTACGTGAAGAAATCAGTAACAACATGGAGCGTGACAACCACTTGTTAGAAGAGCGTCAGCGAATTATGGCTGAGCTTGATGGCTTGTCAGGCTCCTTATCCGAGTCATCCAGCCAGCAAAGAGAAGCGATTGCTTCATTAGTCGAAACCTCTAGTAGCATGCTAGACAACATCAGCTCTCGTTTTGACCAGCATATCGATGCTGAAGTTAACAAACTCTCAGACATCGTGGTCGAAGCTGCGGCAAGCACTACCGATATTGCCAGTTTGGGTGATGCTTTTGGTAAGGCCTGCCAGCAGTTTAGTGAATCGAATGAACTGCTTGGTGAGAGTTTACAGCGCATCGAATCAGCTCTGGAGCAGTCGAGTGAACGCAGCAATGAGCAGCTTGGTTATTACGTTTCCCAGGCTAGAGAAGTAATTGATCATAGTGTTTTGTCCCAGAAAGCTTTGTTTGAAGAATTGCGTGAACTGTCAATGAAACAGGCTTATGAACAGTCATCCACTGAGTCTGCTTAAGCTGGGGTGTTGGTATGCATGAGTTAGATGAGAGTAATGCTGAAAGCCCTCCTATTTGGGCGATTTTTGGCGATTTAATGTCCGGGCTAGTCGGCGTTTTTGTGCTGTTGCTGATCTGGGTATTGGGCTATCAGTTAGAATTGTCAAAGTCGCTTGCCGAAGAAGTTGAAAAGCGCAGGGCTGAAGAACAGCGAAGAATGGCATTGGAAGAAGCTTTGGCAGACCCTCTCTCTTCCGGGCGAGTAACATTGCGTGATGGCAAAATTGGCATCAGCGGCAGTGTCTTGTTTTCGCTGAACTCAGACCAGTTACAGTCTGAAGGGCGTGAGCTCTTAAGCACTCTGGTGGCTCCTCTTGAAGTTTACCTGGGAGAGCGTGACGAGTTGCTGATGGTGAGTGGTTTCACAGATGATCTTCCCATTCAAAAAGGCAACAATCGATATCAGGATAACTGGGAGCTTTCTGCTCAGAGGGCTCTAACCGTGACGCGAGCTTTGATAGAAGAGGGGATGCCCAAAGAAAGGGTGTTTGCTGCTGCCTTTGGAGATCAGCAACCTGTTGCTTCCAATGTAGACCGTGATGGTCGCTCGAAGAATCGGCGTGTAGAAATGGCACCCGTTCCCAAAGGGCGACAAGTGACTAAGCCTCTAGGTGCTGAAGAAGATACAGCCCCACTTGGCTCGGCTCTGGTGACAGATTAAGATGAATTCCACCTTTGACCAGCTAAAGGAAGCTTTGGCGCGGCTCGAAAATACTTGTCAGAGCGGTGTGGCTGCATTTCATTTTCAGCGCCTTTCTTCATTGCTGGCTAGAGCAGATCAGCGTTCTGACAATATTCAGGAAAGCTTGCTTCCACGAATTGAATCAGGCCTGACAGACTTACAAGCATTGTTGGTTAAGCAGCATGAGGACGCTGAAAAAACTGAGGCGCCCCAGGAGCAGGACGGCAGATCAGACTCAGTTTTTAAAGGCTTGATAGAACGTATTAATAGTTTTGATGTAAGCGCAATAGATCAGAGCTCATTGGGTTTGGATGCCCTGTTGTTTGACGAGGGCTTTGACGAAGGACTTGAGGACAAGCCTTCTGCTACGCAAGGTAGTGAAAAGAAAATAAAGATCAATGCTGCGAAAGACTTTCAAGAGCGCGCTAAAGAGCTAAAGTCGCTACAGTTTTATCGTGAGCAATTGGGCAAGGTGATCACCGAAAATATGGTTCGGCAAGTGATCAAGGAAGACCCGGAAAATGCAGGGCCTCTCAATCCTCAGCGCCTTTTGGTTCGTACGATTGGTGCCATGAAGGATATTTCTCCGGCTTATGTTAATCGCTTGGTTCCTTACTACGACACGCTTTTGTGGTTAGAGCAAACTACAGAGCTATCGACTCACAAGTCTCGTGCAAGCAAAGCCTCTGCAAAGTAAAACCTTAAAGCCTGCTTCGAACCAAGTGCACGTGTTGTACAGCAGTATAGGCACTTTCCCGGTATTTAAGAGGCAGTGATTCGCAGCGTAATCCGACTTCTATATCAATAAGCTCATTAGCCAGTACTTGCCTCTCTTCCTCATTTATTGGCTTTGTACCTTTCTCAGCCAAACGTAGATCAATTTCGTGTAGGCGGTCGTAGTAGCGATAAACGCGAGACTGCATTCTCCAAGCCAGTAGTGCAGGAAGTATTTTGAATAAGGGTAGTAGTAGGAAAATTATTGGTAAAAGTAAGATCGCAAAACGATTGATCTGAGCGACTATCCAGTAGGGCAGGGTTTTCTCTAGCGGATTAAAGCCATCTCTTAGTAGTTTTACGGCATAAACATCTGCAGACATATCTAATAAACTTGTGTTCGGGAAAGGCTCAGACATGACGAGTGAGACACGTTTAGCATGTACTATCTTGGCTGCTCTGACCAAACGATTGACTAAAGCGGGGTGTAGGTCATCATGTGCAACTAGCTTTGTCACGAGTGTAATGAGTGGCACGGCAGCTTCGGGGTAGGCCGGGTGATATCGAAGTGAGCCACTCAATAAATTGATATAGTGAGCTTCATGAAGCTGGCTTGCGAGTGCTTGGCCATGATCAAGCGGCAATAACTGGATCGCCGGATTATCATATAAGGCTTGAAGATAAGGTGCGCTAAGTGGCGCAACAAAAAATGCCAGGTCGAGATTGCCCGAGAGTAGGGCTTCGGAAGCGGCTTTGCCGCCCAAGAATGCTTCGGGAGCTGTATTATTACTGAGGGCTGGCGCAGCGCTAATCTCTGCTAATTGCTCAACTACAGCTCGAGTACCGCTACCTTGTGCACCCAGTGCAACGCGTTTCCCTGTCCATGAAAACGGGTTGCCGTTGACTTGGGCTTCAACTCTGGCGAAGGCTAAGAGCGGCTCTGGAAAGACGGCTGCCAATGCGTTGATATTGGGGTTGCTTGATTTAATGCCGCCTTGGATCAGGGCGATGTCTACCGTGCTATTCGTGGCATCAATCAGTTTACTATTTTCGCGTGAACCAGCGGTTTCGACTATCTCTAATTGAAGACCATCCTCAGCTAAAATTTCTCGGTATTGTTGCGCTATTTGATAATAGGCACTACCTTCTACTCCCGCTGCTATTCGTAGCTGGTCTGGTGGAACCAGGCGCAGGCCAAGCACTAGGCCATAGAGCGTCGCGATGATCGCTAATGTAGCCACCACATAGCTTAATACATTTGAAAGACTTGGGAGTTTCAAGGATCTTTTCATATCAATAAATCTCTATTTGGCTTGTCATTAGGAAAACTGCACAGCGAGCTTCCCCGTGATGACGAGTTTATTGTCCTTGTTGAAATTTTGCGAGCGCTTCACCCATTGCCTTGTGAACGGCATTGATGCCCTGAAGAGGGCGCAGCATGACTTTGAATTCAGTTATTTGATCATCTTCGTTCCAGGTGATCATGTCGACACCATTGACGGTTTTGCCGTCAATAAGGGTTTCGAATTCGAGCACGGCAAAATGGTCGTTGTAAACTTCTTGAATATATTTGAAGTGTTCATTCGCAATCGTTTGCATTGCGCCCATTAGGTATAGTTTTGTAATGGCTTTGCCTCTTTGCGGAGTATGAACTACCGGAGAAAACATCGTGGCGTTATCAGCCAATAAATTGTCTAGAGCATTGATATCTCGTGTTTTCACAACAGTATGCCAGTTCTGAATAACTTTAGGAGCCATGATCTTTACCGTAATTATTGATAGTCAAAAAGGTGTTCTGAAGCGCTAATGTATCAAAGAAAATGGGACTAATGCGAATCTAATAACGGAAAACGGTAAAGACTAAATGTTTACTCCTGAAGCAGCATGTTGACTTCTTTCTCGAGGTAACGAATAAACCCCGTGTTAAACCCCTGATGAGCAATGCGAATATAACCTTCTCGATCTATCAAAAATGATGTAGGCATGGTGAGTAGCTCGTAAGCCTGTTGGGATTTCCCACTTCGTTCTTCCAGTACCGGAAAATCCACTGGGTACTGTTCAAGAAAACGCATCGCTTCTTCAGTGGTGACGTCAACATTGACAGCAAGAATTTCAAAGTCTTTACCGTTTTGTTTACTGTGCAGGCGCTTGCGAAGTTGATTATATTCGGGCATCGACTGACGGCATGGACCACACCATGAGGCCCAAAAATCTACCAGTACCACTTTGCCTTTATAGTCACTCAGATTGACGGTGCTCTTCTCATGTATATCAGGTAAAGAGAAGAGGGGGGCTTTGTTATATTTTGCGTCTTTTAAGTCTGCAGAGACCTGCTCGGTAAAGGAGTTTAAGCCTATAAAAATTAGGATGAAGTAAGCAATAGATAAACCAAGAAAACGGTCGGGCTTATTGGAGCGCGTGGGCATAAATGTAAAGCTCTACTGATAAAAAGAATTCATTTATTTGAACGCCGCGCGCCTAGAAAGTTCCCTGCCTTGCTAACTATAACCATTGAATGTAATGATTAGAGAGTACTTGATGACGCGTCGCATGACGTATTTTCAATAATGTACTATATTAAATGAATGAAAAAATATAAAAACCAGGCCTTATGGCGAACTTATCTATTTGTCGTATTCTTTTCTATCGTCGTAACCGCATCTTTTTTATATGCTGAATGGCAGGAAATTAAGGATCACGCAGGTATTGAGCAAAGTTATGCAAATAACCTCGTCTCTCATTCTATGGAATCCTTGCTTCAAAAAAACTCAAATTTATTGAAAGTACTTGGTGAACGCTTTGTGGAGCTTGTTGGCGAGGGAGAAATAGCCCAGGTTCAGAAAAGTATGAACCAGGTTTTACGAGTGAATACCGAGTTGATAGGTTTAGGCTTGGTTGATGTAAACGGTCAGTTGATAGTCTCTACCTTCAAACATATGCCAAGCCAGGTTCCTAATTTGTTGACAAAAGCGGAAACCAAAGACACCTTTCGCAAGACCCTGGAATCATCGAAATTAGTGATGGGAAGGACCTATTACTTCCAAGCATTGAATTCGTGGGTCATACCTATCCGGCTTCGGGTATTAGATAGCGAAGGACAGGTTGCAGCTGTTGTGGTAGCAGGCTTTAAACTAGGCGCTTCTCATGGTTTATGGTCTAGAGAAAATCTACCAAAACACCTTGCTTTGACAGTCGTTCGTGGCGATTACTATCGTCAATATGTCTCGTATATTGATGAAAATGAATATCAGGATTGGTATGGCTCGGCGGTAGAGAGTAAATTCGTTGAATATTTGGATAACTTATTCAAGGTTCAAGCAGGTGTGGGAATAAAAGCCCTTCGGGCAGGCGACAAGCTTGTTTCAGCGATTGTGCCTAATAAACGAGGTGAGCTAAATTTTGCATCGATTAGCTATGACCCTGTGTTTGAGCATTTTACCATTGTTAGCACTAGACTTGACTTGCTCTATGATAAATTTTGGTACACCCTGTCTTGGGTCCTTAGTGCCTTTATTCTGTTTAATATCGGCTTATTTATTATTTTCCGTTTGAATATTCGTCTCCACTTACAGACGGAGCAGTCACTACATCACCAGATTGAACATGACCCGCTAACCAAGTTACCTAACCGGCGCTTTCTGACACAGAACTTCGAATCCTGGGCAAATAAGTATGCTCAGGGCTTCTCTCTACTCTATATTGACCTGAATAACTTTAAGTCGAGTAATGACTTACATGGTCACTCTGTTGGTGACCAGATTCTTTGTGAAGTGGCGAGCAGAACTACTGAACACTTCCAAGATTGTATGTGTATCAGACAAGGAGGCGATGAGTTTATTATCTTGACGGGTATGCGTGATAAAGGTGAGTTAAACAAGTTGTGTAAGGCTTACCTGGAGGTGCTACGAAACCCAGTTTCGTTGGAGCATTTAGAGTTTTCCATCAAGGCTTCAATCGGGGTTGCAATCAGTCCCTTTGATGGCAAGGTTCTGGATGAGCTGCAGCGAAAGGCAGACATGGCCATGTACGAAGCGAAGCAAAAACAGAGCGATATCTGTTTTTATTCCGTGGGAATGGAAGAGAAAACCAAGCGTGCTGCTGATATTGAGAAAGAACTTCTTAATGCGTTAGAAAAGGGTGAAATGTGTGTCGTCTATCAGCCTCAGGTCGACTCACAATCCCAGAAGGTATTAGGTGTCGAAGCTTTGGTTCGCTGGCAGAGTGATGTTTTGGGTTTTGTTCCGCCCGATCAGTTTATTTCGGTAGCAGAAGCAGCGGGCGTGATTCATGAACTGGGTGAGTTCGTACTAAAAACGGCTTTGGACGAATGTCTTGACGCTTGTAAACAGAGTCAGCACGCGCCGTTTAAACTGAGAGTATCGGTTAACGTTTCGGTGAGGCAACTGCTTAATGAAGACTTTGTCCCTATGATTAAACAGCTTGTTGAAAGGTATGACGGAGAAGCGCTTACTTTGATGATTGAGGTGACAGAAAGCCTGTTTATTGAAGATTTGGACAAAGCAAAGGATGTATTGAATCAGGTCTCGTTATTGGGCGTGTATACTTCTTTGGATGACTTTGGTACAGGCTACTCTTCTCTAAGTGTACTGAGTAAATTACCTATCAATGAACTGAAAATCGATCGAAGCTTCGTTAATGATATTTTGATTGACGAGCAGGATTGGCTACTGGCAAAAAGTATTATCAACTTAAGCAAGAGTTTATCTATTCCCGTCGTCGCTGAAGGTGTAGAAACTAAAGAACAGGCTGATATTTTGGCAGCCAATGGCTGCGATGTATTCCAGGGCTACTATTTTGCTAAACCTATGCCGAAAAATGAACTGGTTTCATTCTTAAGAGAGTAGATCTTAGCTATTGCTCGTTACCTTGGCTATGAGTGTATAAGTACACTCATAGGATTTAGCTCTGTTTAGTACTATTAGCGAACATTAACCCGCGATAGGGTTTTGGGAGTAAGGGTATGCAATTTAATAAAGTGTTCATAGCGCGGTTATTTGATGATACTTAGAGCTGATTTTAGCTGAGCTCTTCAATAAGTTGGCATAAGGCTTCAGGCTCGAAGGGTTTGGGCAGGTGGGCCTTCATTCCTGCAGCAATATAAGTGTCAATATCTTCTTTAAAGACATTCGCTGTCAATGCAACGATAGGGGTGTCCGGAGCAAGCGAGTCTGTGATAATAATTTGTGTAGCTTCTAAGCCATCCATTTCTGGCATCTGAATATCCATCAGTATCAGGTCGTACTGACTTTCTCGTAAGCATTGAATACATTCTAGGCCATTGTTGGCAAACGTGATTTCTGCGCCGAGTAAGAGGAGTGTCTCGTTTACTACTAGCTGGTTAATTTTATTGTCTTCTGCCACTAATATTTTTTTGCCTTTTAAACCTTGTGTTATAGGCGTTTCTTCATCTGAGGCTATTGACGTTTGCTTATCTAGAAAGTGATTGAGTACTTTTTCACTAGTGTAGGGAGCTTCAATTAAGTGAACCGAGCTAGGCAGATCATCGAACTGGGGGATTAGGTCGCTACTTAGAAGAAGTATGGTGGGCAAGGAGTATTTTCCTAATAACGCGTTAACGCGAGTGCTTAAATCGGGTATATCCTGGTTACATGAAAATAATAAATGACTGCTTGGCTCAGCATTAATATTAAGGCCTGAACTTCTGAGATCTGCTGATATTATTTCAGTTTCGAAGGTGCAAGGGCTAACAACTTTCAGCTTAAGATTGCTGAGCTGGTTTTTTTCCTCTTCTGATAAGTGTGTAAATGATAAAACATCTTGTGATTCATCTTTGCTCTTTCGAAGCGGTATCGATACATCAAAACACGAGCCTTTGTCTAAAGAGCTATCAACTCGAATAGTTCCGAGCATTAACTCAATGAAACTACGTGAAATACTCAGGCCCAAGCCTGTTCCACCAAATTTACGGGTAGTCGAGTCATCTGCCTGAACAAACTCTCTGAATATTAGTTTTTGTTGTTCTTCACTTAGCCCTATCCCTGTGTCTTTTACTTGAATCTTTAAGTAAGGTTGCGTGTAATTCTCGGTGAGATCAATTTTTAAGGTGACCCCGCCGGTTTCAGTGAACTTGATTGCGTTCGAGCATAAATTGGTAATGATTTGCGTGATTTTGGTAGCGTCGCCACAAAGTGGAATAGCCAGATTTGGCGGCGTTAATAAGATGAAGGAAATATTCTTCGCTTTCGCTGCAAAATTCATCGATGTGGCTAGAGGTCTGATAATGTCTTCAAGGACAAAGTCTGCCTGATCCAATGTGATTTTGTTGGCTTCTATCTTACTGAAATCCAAGACGTCATTGATTATTTGAAGTAATGAGCTGCCAGATAAGACAACATTCTCAAGGTAACTTTTGACTTCGCTGTCCTGAATACGGTTATAAGTCAGTTTGCTCAAACCGATGATGCCGTTTAGTGGTGTTCTTATTTCATGTGACATATTGGCGAGAAAACGCGATTTTGCTCTAGTGCTTTGCTCAGCCATCGTCTTGGCCTCATCAAGTTCCTGCGTTCGACGCTCAAGTGCCTGCCCAGTGCGTATTTGGCTGATATATAATTGATACATTAGCGCGATGGCGATAACACTCGTGATGGCGATGACCAGTAAAAAGTAGAGTTGCAACTTGAGTTGATGGCTCCAGCTTGTCCATGTTTTCGCTTGCGCATGCTCGACTTCCTGAATCACTTTACGGCTATAAACGTTCCATTTGTTATATAAACGGCCGAGCTTTTTACGTAGCGACTTGACTAGTTTAAGGTTGGTTGCATGATTCTCTTCATGGAGTTGTGCAATCGGCTCCCCAAAACCTTTAAGTGTCGAGGTGATTTTGCTGAGTTTATCGAGGTCGCCAAATTCTTGGTGTAAAGTTTTTGTTTTTTCGCTATCAAGGTCGTTGAGTATACTGCCGCGCATAATGCGAAAACCTTTTTTCAGGTTCTTAATGTTTTTTGAACTTGTTTCGGCCTGGTAGTCCTGAATGAGGGAGATGATTTTTAGCAATTTGGGGTTAACCCCGAGATTGTTATTAATTATCGCCAGATAAGGTTCAACTGCATCGTTGTTAATGTCTTTAATTGAATTGATAGAAAAACTTACGCCCGCCAAAATAATCAGCGCGAGAAGAACGAAGATGGCAACTAAAGTTTTCGGGGTTGCTATTCGACTTGATAGAGTTTTGTGTTGTTTGCTCATTCAACTTCGATAGATTTTATTTGCCAGACGGACATGTTGTAATAGAGGTCTCTTCTCAACTCTTTATATTTATCAAAGGGGAAGACAATAAAAAACGGTCCTCTGTCATCGATGGTCATCATTTTTCCATTTTCATGGGTTGCTAGTAGTACGTCATACTTTTCTATTTCGCTGCGTTTTAACTCGGCTGTGTAATCATCAAGCGCAGTAACAAAAACACTGTCCCCTCTAGCGCCAAGTTGATTAAGTAGGTCTCCTAGAACTGGACCTTTGTAGTTTGTTGGTTTGGAAAGTACATGATTGGCGGTGACAATGCTTGACGTTTGTAGTGCCTCAATCATCCCTCGGTCAAAGTGAGCTTCGCCATCAAGTGTTGCTAAGCTTTAAGTCACCAATGACTTCGAGAATAACCTCACCTGAAGGTGGGGGAAGTAGGCTTTCGGCATGAAGAAAACAAGGTAGCAATAAGAGTGTGCATAGTAGATTTTTCATAGGATCTGTCTTCCGCTCTTTGTTTAAAGGCAAGGCGATTCTTACTTGTATAAGCATAGCAAAGATCGAAGCTAATGCTTTGCCTATTGACTCTCTCTGTAAATATGGCGAATACATGATTTGTCGCTTATCCTTTAGTGAACACATTTCATTTAGAGTCGTCAGCATTGAACGCGAAGTATTCCCTACATAAACAGGATTCCTCGGAAGAGGCTATGAACCAGGAGGGTAAAGTTAGTCAACCCACCTCGCCTGTGGGGAAGTTTGACCGTTTTGTTGATGCCTGCATTCCTGAAGCTGTGCGCGCCGATTCATCGCAAGCTCTCCAAGCCAGAACACTCATTATTTTCGTGTTAATACTGAGCTTCTTTTCAATTGTTGGTATGACATTCACTTTAATGGTAGAACAGAGCTTGCCTTGGGAGCGAGTTCTAACCATGTTCCTGATCGCACTGCAGCCCGTTTCTTTGTTGATTATGTGGAAAAAGCAACACTTACGAGGGGCGGCCTTATTCTTTCTCGCTCTTAGCTTAATTCTGGTCTGCTATGTAGATTTTATGAATAGGTCTTTAGAGGGACCTGCAAGCGTCTTATGGGTTTTACCTTATGCAATGGCGGCTATGTTAGTTGGTGCGAGAAGTGCTTTTTACATCGCCTTGGCGTCGGTTGTTCTGATTAGCTTGAATGCCACATTACTTAAACTTGACTTACTTCCTGCTTCTTTGAGTTCTCCAGAAAACTGGATTTGGCTCAAATTGATTTTTACCTTAATCGTTCTGTGTACGGTTGCATTCTGTATCTATGGCTTGATTAGCCTTGAAAAGCGTAAACAAGAAGAATTAAGTCAAGAGATTCGACTAAATAAGAAGATGATGGAGTCTCTAGAAGTTGCTACAAATGAAGCCCAGGCGGCAGCTAGAAGTAAGGAGTTGTTTTTGGCTACGATGAGTCATGAGCTTCGAACACCGCTTAATGGTGTGTTGGGGAATGCTCAGCTTCTAGCAAAAGAGATTAAGGATATTAGCGCTAAAGCTCGTGTCGAGAATATAACTTCTTCTGGTGAACTTTTACTTTCAATTATTAATGATGTATTGGATTTCAGTAAATTTGAGTCGCAGGGCGTTTCTCTGAACCTAGAGGTTTTTGATCTTTCACAGTGCCTGCGTCAACTCTATCGTTTGATAAAACCGCGTGTGCAAGAGGGGGTTCAGTTTTCTATCTCGGGTGCTGATGAACCTATTTTTATCAATACCGACCCTAACCGCCTGTCACAAGTTATTCTTAACCTCCTATCTAATGCGGCAAAGTTCACGGAGCAAGGCCATATTGGGCTAAGTATGAGTATGCTAGGTGATGGGCAGTTGAAAATTCAGGTGAGTGATACTGGAAATGGTATTTCGGAAGAGAACCAAAAACGTTTATTTC
>NZ_LWGG01001075.1:0-974 GCF_001635365.1 Oleiphilus sp. HI0128
GCTAAAATTATGGTTCACAGGGAAGCATAAGTTTGGCAACAACCGGACAAATGCAACCCTTTCTAGACTGAAAAAGCTCATTTAATCATAGCGTTATGATTCAATGAGCTTTACTTTTTAATATCTATGATTTGCGAACCTTTTTTTAATCCTTCGACCCGCCCTCAATAAGCATTTCTGATTTGTAAACCTGAAGAAACAGAGCTAACTCATTATTCTTAGTAGATTTAAACCAGAAAGGATCGTGCACTGAGCCCGCATAAATAACAACAATTAGAAATAAATAACATACCAAAGCCAATGCCAAGGGCCGATTAGTTCCAAGAGCTCCCATAGCAAACAGCAGAGATACGATAAAAGAAGACACACTCCATAAGGAAAACAAGAAACACAGATAGACCTTGTTGATATTCCAGCTTCGTAGATACCAAAATTTGAACAGCCTCAAATTGCGTGTGCGCTGCGAAGATTGTCATCACGAGCGTTTGGTCGCTTTCAGCTGCAAACGGAGTGGTTTCTGCCCTAGTTGTGGCGCTCGGCGGATGGCGGAGAGTGCCGCACTTTTGGTGGATGAAGTATTTCCCGCAGAGCCTATTCGCCAATGGGTGCTGAGTTTTCCTTTCCAGTTGCGCTTTTTGCTGGACCGTTACCCGGAGCTGATGGGCAAGGTCTTGAGCATCGTTTACCGTACACTCTCAACTGTTCTGCGCAACTAAATCAGGACACTTTTCTTAAAGAGTTTTCGTACTCGATTGGCGACATATCTTCGTTAGAAGTATGGAGCCGCTCTAAGTTGTAATAACGCATGTAGTCAGCCACATCATTTCTCATATGCTCTCTCGTTGGCTGGGGCACTTTCAAAACCCAGTCATGCTTTAAGCTTCCAAAGAACCGCTCCACAACAGAGTTATCCCAGCAAGCACCTACATCCCCCATGCTAGCTCTGATGCCATAATTACTCAGCAGTGTGCGAT
>NZ_LWGG01001076.1:0-890 GCF_001635365.1 Oleiphilus sp. HI0128
ATTTCGGTACTTCGTCGGACCTGTCACTTTTCTCTCTCTTAGTCTTTTTTTGTTCAGACTCAAGTATGCTTTCCTTACTATTTTGCTTGTGTGTTTTTGGTTTTTCTGGGAGTTCCGGCCTCTTTTGTTCCACTTCACGAGGCATTTGAGCAGATACGTTTTCAACAATCTCCTTATCAGCGGGGTCCCCCTCCTCTTGCGAGGGTCTTAAGGAAACATTAACCGAAGTTTTTCCAATCGGCGCAAAGATTTCGTTCTGTCCTTCCCAAAGACTCAGCGCAATATGTGCCAAAAATGACAGTATAATCGCACCGGCTAAGGCTTTTCTTGGCCGAGAACTTGAACCACTAGCAATGGGTGAATCTATTGACAAGAACTTGTTTTCCATGGGTTGGGACTAAAGAAACGGAAACTGTGTGGAATAATACATTGAAATATAAACTTTTCTCTAAAGTTATCTATACTTTTAACCTGTAAAGAGATTGAAGACCACTTATTTACCAGCAGAAGTAGCGAGAAGAGAAGTTAAACATGGCAAACATATTAGTTGTTGATGACTCTGCATCAATGAGACAAATGATCAAATTCACCCTCGAGATCGCCTGACACAAAGTGACCGAAGCAACTGACGGTTTACAGGGTTTGCACCAAGCAAAAGATAATGCTTACGAGTTAATCATATCGGATGTAAATATGCCCAATATGAGTGGCATTGAGATGACAGCTGAGGTGCGTGCGCTTGGCTCGCATAAGTCTACACCCATTCTGTTACTCACAACCGAGTCAGGTCTTGATAAGAAAACCGAAGGCAAAAAAGCGGGAGCAACCGGCTGGCTAGTTAAGCCATTCGACCCGGAGCAGCTTACCAAAATAGTTAATAAGGTACTCTA
>NZ_LWGG01001077.1:0-777 GCF_001635365.1 Oleiphilus sp. HI0128
CATCAGCACCATTATCAGCGGTAATCACCTCATGATTGTTGCTTTCTAGAATGGTTGAAATTTTACGAATCTCTGTAGGCGAGTCGTCCACGATCAAAATGCGAGCCATAATTCCTCCTGGCAAAATACTACTCTTTGTAAACCGAAATAATTAGCTGACTTGGCTATTCGGCATATGGGTGCGAATAGTATTCAATAATTCATCTTTACTAAATGGTTTGGTTAAATATTGGTCTGACCCAACGATACGACCTTTCGCCTTATCAAAAAGACCATCCTTACTGGACAGCATTATGACGGGGGTAGACTTGAAGGCACTGTTATTTTTTATCAGCGCACAGGTTTGATAACCATCCAGCCTAGGCATCATGATATCAACAAATATTATATCGGGGTGGGAGTCTGCTATCTTAGCGAGCGCATCAAAACCATCTGTAGCGGTGATGACGGTACAGCCAACTTTTTTTAGCAGAGTCTCTGCGGTACGACGAATAGTCTTACTATCGTCGATAACCATAATTTTAAGGTTTTCGAAATTATCTTCCATTATCCAGCAGCCTAAGGCACTTGAAGAACAATTAGCGTCGGGTCTGACATGTCTTGTACGCGACGCACTACGATATTCCAAGCCTGAACTTGTCAAACCTGGTATTTACTTTTCACGGTCACGATACAAAATTCGGCGACCATTATTTCACTATAGACCAATATCTTAAAAGTGTTTGTTAATATCAAATCACGATTAATTTCATAAGCATTTATTATTTATAGTTTAAA
>NZ_LWGG01001078.1:0-886 GCF_001635365.1 Oleiphilus sp. HI0128
ATGCGCAATTCGCTTAGCGGCATCATTCAGGTTGGCGCCTTCACACACAACTGCCGGCGATTTTCCACCGAGTTCTAAAGTGACAGGTACCAGATTTTTAGCCGCGTTACTCATGATAATACGCCCGGTTTTAGGCGAGCCTGTAAACACCAAATGATCGAAAGGCTGCTCTGAAATTTTCATCGCATCCGGGTGGTCACCAGGCAACACATCCACCAAGTCTTCAGGAAAAATTTCGCTAAGCATTTCTTGCAGTAATGCGGCTGAGTTAGGGCAATTCTCCGGCATTTTGATCATCGCTCTGTTGCCCGCTGCCAAAGCTGCAATAAGAGGCCCTAACGCTAGGTATAAGGGAAAGTTCCATGGGCAGATGATTCCGACAACACCTTTGGGGTGGTAATGTACTTTGGCTTTATTACTTGTGAAGAGTAACTCCGTGGATCTACGACTAGGCTTCATCCACTTTTTGAGTTTGTGAACTGCATGATTGATTTCTAAAACGGGCCCGAGCACATCAATAAGTTTAGATTCAGCTGGTGCGCGCCAGCCAAAGTCTTTGGCTGCTGCAGCGGTAATGGCATCTTGGTAACGCTGAATTTGGCTACGAAGATTTAGAAGATTTTTTTTCCTCTCATTGAAGGAAGGGTAAGGATTAGCTCGAGCCGCTGACTTAAGCATAGTTAATCGTTCTTCAATAGATGTATCGTGAGTAGAAATTTTCGCCGCGCAGTTCATTTGTTTGCCTCTATTTTTATCGATTTAAACGTGCTTATGTTGTGTACTATTTGAATGTTTAATGTTCAAAAGTTGTGTATTTTATTACGTAATAGACTTATTGCTCACAAAAGTGATTTGTACTCATCATTTAGTTGAGCATGGTTGATGG
>NZ_LWGG01001079.1:0-351 GCF_001635365.1 Oleiphilus sp. HI0128
GTGAAGAGTAACTCCGTGGATCTACGACTAGGCTTCATCCACTTTTTGAGTTTGTGAACTGCATGATTGATTTCTAAAACGGGCCCGAGCACATCAATAAGTTTAGATTCAGCTGGTGCGCGCCAGCCAAAGTCTTTGGCTGCTGCAGCGGTAATGGCATCTTGGTAACGCTGAATTTGGCTACGAAGATTTAGAAGATTTTTTTTCCTCTCATTGAAGGAAGGGTAAGGATTAGCTCGAGCCGCTGACTTAAGCATAGTTAATCGTTCTTCAATAGATGTATCGTGAGTAGAAATTTTCGCCGCGCAGTTCATTTGTTTGCCTCTATTTTTATCGATTTAAACGTGCTTA
>NZ_LWGG01001080.1:0-681 GCF_001635365.1 Oleiphilus sp. HI0128
AAAACCGACAGCTATTTGCTTGCGACACAAGCTAAATAGGCGTTGAAAGTTTTGTACGCACGCAATGAAAAAGAATACATAAAGCGAGCCTTTCCACCAACAGAGTGAAAAGTAGAAAGTACAGACAACACGACACGGTATAGAAAGCTCTGTCATGTCGTAAATTAATTAGGATTCCAGAGCAATTTAAGCTCTGGAAATAAAACTAAAGCGTGGAATCGCATTAGGAAAACAGAATTTATAGCCCGTAAGTGATGCAGACAACAAAGTCTTGCGATTGAACGCAGACCATTAATGTTAGTACGCACTATCACTTACTTCTTAGCGTTGAAAGGCAGCACCGGACTTGAGCGAGCATAAATACATATGCCCAGATCATTTGAAGGAAGCAATAAGACCAGACAATAGTTAGGAAATAGAAGTAAAACCAACAAACGCCATATGTGGCCACTTCCCCACCGCGAATTTGTCACGGGTACTGGGTGTTGCTGCTATGTATTGGAATTTGTTAGCTCGCTAACTTGATTTATAGCTGAGTAATTTTACTTTAAACCAAGCTGTCTTCCTGCGATTTCCAGCACAAAACTGGATTTCATTCATGAAAAGAATGCTTATAAACGCAACTCAAAGTGAAGAGTTACGTGTTGCCCTTGTAGACGGCCAAAAACTCTACGATCTTGA
>NZ_LWGG01001081.1:0-455 GCF_001635365.1 Oleiphilus sp. HI0128
AGTTAAACCCCAAACCCGCCCGAAGCTGATGAATATTCTGCTCGACAGTTAAGGGAAGAACATTGAGGTCAAGTAGACGCCAGTCAACAGACTCGAAGGCATAGCGACCTAAAGTATAAAAAGTACGGGATTTTGTTAGTGGCCAATATAACTCCGTATTTAACTCAGGATCACTTCCCAGCTCTAGTTGCGAACGCCACTCTCCACCATTAACGCTTAGGTTAGTCGCGGTATAAGCCAAATCAAGATCCGTCTTTGACTGATCGGTAAAATTGGTTTCCCAGCCCAAGCCAAACTCAAGGAAGTTCGGCCCCCAATCTTTTCCTTCGGCAGTAACTATGACACTGTGCTGATCGTTCTCGGGGATTATTCTGGCATCAACTCGCTGAAACTCATCAAGGGAATATACTCGACTTAATGCCTGGTTAAGTTGACTCGGACTTAACTTCTCACCC